>JBJEOD010000031.1:0-3755 GCA_051880535.1 Acutalibacteraceae bacterium
AGAAGCTCCTCTGTGGTTGAAGTGGCGCTGCCGTGGTGGCCGCATTTTAAAACGTCGCATGAAAGATTCGCTTCTGACGCAATTAAATCATGCTCTGCCTTTGCTTCCATATCGCCGGTAAAAAGAAACTCTGTTTTGCCAAAGGTAAATTTAGCGGCCACCGACCAGTTGTTGATTTCGTCAAAATAGCACTCATCCGGAGAGAGGACCTCAAGCACCGCGCCTTCGCCCAAATCAAAGGCAAGGTTGGGGCGCGCATAAACAACGGAGCAGCCCTCCTCATTTTCCGCCGCACGGATTACTTCATTGTAAAGCAAAGGTTCGGAAATATATTCTTCCGGAATTTCCGGAAGAAGCAGCCGTTCCACTGTGAATTCACTGAAAACCGCCGCCATTGAACCTATATGGTCGGAATGAGGATGTGTAGCCACCGCAAGGTCGATTTTACTGACTCCGCGGCTTTTAAGTGCAGAGCACACCGTCTCTTTGCTTCCCGCATCGCCCGAATCTATGAGCACGACGGAGTTTTCCGTGCGAATCAAAATACAGTCGGATTGACCCGTATTAACAAAGCACACCTCGGCCGTGCCGCTTTTTAATGCATTGTCTTTTGCGGTAAAGCGGATAAAAAGCGGCTTGAGCATCACACAAAACGCAAAAATTGCCGCAGCGGCGCAAATTATGAGCACCGTTTTACGCACATATACAGATTTGAGCATTGCAGTCACCGCTTTCTTGCATATCGGCAAGCAATATTTTTGCCGCTTAATCCCGACGTTTTATTTTCTCCAGGCTTTTGCCCTTGGCAAGCTCATCCACAAGCTTGTCAAGGCATCGAATATTACGCATTAACGGGTCTTCGATTTCTTCAAGCTTTACTCCGCAAACGCTTCCTTTTATGAGCACGCTGTTTGGGTTCATCATGGGCGCGTTTTGAAAAAATGCGCCGTATGTGGTTCCGCTATGTTTTGCCTGTTCAATCTGGCAAGAATTATAACCGGTCAGCCATGTAATAATCCCGTTCACTTCGGACTGCGTTCTGTTTTTGCGAATGGCTTTTGCCACCAAAAGAGAATATACCTTTGCAAAGGGCATGGCATATATTTTTTCTTTTTCCGTAACGCGCCGCCTTCTTTTTTATTCTTCAATTTCTTACCTAAAATGTTCGCTGACGGCGCTGTAGGCGGCAAGCGAATATTTAATCCGTAAGATTATATTTTTTGTATATCTCAAGCATTTGTTTATAAAACATACGGTGCCCGAAAAACTGGCGGTATGTTGCCGATTTTTCTTTTCCTTCGGCTTTTAGCTTTTCCATCTGTTCTTTTTCATATTCCGCCTGATTTTTTATGTCCTCAAGCATCTTTTCAAAGGCCTCAAGTCTTTCCATCGCTTTATCACCCAATTACATAACTTAATTTCGTTTTATTTTATAAGTGAGAAATCATAAGCCTGTCTTACCAAGTCAAATAATTCATTATCAAGGTCAGAAAAACCGCTGATAACAATATGGGTTGTCCACCGCCCGGGATACGCTTCTGTTTTTGCTGCCACACGGGCAGATTCAAGCGGTACCGGCAATCCAAGAGTAAGCACAAAATATTCATCCAAAAGCTCCGCCTTTTTTCTGACGCGCATAAATGAAATGCACGCAAAAATATGGCGGTTTGAAAAAGAAATCTGGGTTTTTTGCACCTTTGTTTTTGTTTTCGGAAACCGTGAAATCAATTCGGAAACAAAGGCTTCATAAACGGGGAATATTTTTTTGTTATCGCCGAAAAACATCAGCTCGTCCTGTTTTATGTAACTCATACCCACTTTTTTACTGTTTGCTTTTAAGCCGGCTTTATTCGCCGCAGTTTTCTTCGCAGCAATAGGCTTATCTTATCCTTTCAGCCATATTTTTTATAGGTGATTTTATAATTTCGGATTTGTATGCATTTGAATTATGCTCCGCGCCTTCAGTCCATTCAGTAGGAATACCCGAATTTTTGTGCCGTGCCCTGTTATAACTTATAAAGAAATCGGCATAATCCCGCTTTCCGCTTAGGCGGTGCCGAATGAACGTACACGAAGCTTTTCAGCTTGTCGGAATGTAGCTGTACACAGGTCTGCCCAACATATCCGCCCAAGGGTTGCCCCACAATAGCCGTACTTTTTATATTCAAAAATATCGGCGTTTCCATATCCGGGTCTGCTGCATATGAAAAATAATCGCAGCGGGTTTTATATATTTTTCGATAATTTGCAGCCTTCGGCAAACTTGGACTGAACAAATAAATAGTAGCATATATTTGTTATTTTTTCAATGCAGCAGTATATAAAACAACAGTAAAAATGACCCACTGTTATCGGATAAAGAAAACTTATATGACAGTTCATATGACAGAAGCATAAAGCCGATAGCATCTAAAGTACAGGACCTGCAATTTGGCATATGCAGTCGTTTTTACCGGCTATAACCGCAGAACCGTTGCGGGTTAAATCCGCAATAATGCCGTACTCATAATCCCGGCGTTTCTGCAATATATTAAAGTTGAAATGTAAGAGACATAAAATAACGTTTTAAAGCTGAAATGAATCCTGTTAATGAGCATGTTTGCTCACGCAGCTTTTTGAGCACGCAAATTAATAAAAACCGTAATTTACACCAATCAAAGCAAAAATGTGTTGCTTTAAGCTTAAATTCGCAAAAAATATACCGAAACTGCGAAGAGCCGACCGGGAAATTAGCCCGGTCGGCTCTTTAAGTTGATATTAAAATTATGGCAAATATCAGTGCTTTTTCATTTTGAGCACGGCGGCCGCAGCGGCGGCAATAGTGAGCACGGAAAGCGTGCTCATATTTGCGGCAACGGGAGCGCCGGTGTTCGGGTTCTGTTCAGCGGGCTTGTTGTCACCGCTGATTACAATAGTAGTGGTGTTGTGATTGGGAGCGGAATATTTGTAGATGTTGGTAAAGCGCATACGCTCCAGCGGTTCAGCATTCGGAACCGGCGCAAAGGAGCCGTCGTCCTTGATATAGGTCGGGTAGACGAGCAACGAATACGGTACGCTGCCCACCGACCGCGCCGCAATTTCTTCTTCATAAAGGCGCACACACCAGACCGTATCGTCGTACGTCCATCCTGCCTCGCCGTCGTCGTACTGCCACACGAAGGCGCCCTTGCCCAGCATATCCTCGAGCCAACCGAGGGGAGCGGTTATGGTCAGTTCGCCGTCATAGTCTCCCGCGCCGTCGGTGTTGACAACTGCGCCGAAATACACATCGTCATATTTCAGATCGTTGCCCGAGCTGTCGATCAGCGCCAGCTCAAACGTCGTCTCTCCGGGGGCAGTGATGCCGCGAAGCTTTACCGTTGTGGTGAAAGGCACAGTCAGGGTGATAATCTGGTCATAAACGGGGTACAGGGTCACGTCTGCGTTCGCGGAATAGACACCGCCAAGATCATAGAATCTGCCGCTTGCATCCATCCAGCCTATCTGGACATAGCCGTTGCGATAGAAAGTCTCGCCCAGCAGGGTGAGATCCACGCCGTGGGTCTTTACGTCCACCATGAGGCCGCTCTCGCCGCCGCCGTCATAGGTCACGATGTAGGTAATCTGCTCAAAGCCCGCATAGAGGGTGAGGATTTCGGTAACGGCACTGCTGAAATCATACCGATTGGTGAGCGCTTCATCGGTGTACCAGTCTGTGAATTTGTAGCCGTACTTTGTGGGATCGGCGGGCTTAAGCGCCGGGGCAGTGTCGATAT
>JBJEOD010000032.1:0-3741 GCA_051880535.1 Acutalibacteraceae bacterium
GTGCCGCGCCGTTTTCACCCTCTATCTTCACCCAATACGAAAATTCATATTCGGTATTCTGCTTGAAGGGGAAACTGTCTTTTGTTTCCATGCGCCATGAGCTGTTTCCTGTTTTCTCAACTTTCGGCGCTTTTTTGCCGCTGCCGGTATTTTCCGGGTCGAACGCGTTTTCTGCAACGCTGAAGGTAATGTTTTCGACATTTTCGGAAACCATGTAATTATCAAAATAATGGGGAGCGCCCACGGTGGTTTGCTGGAAATCGCTGTTGGGAATCTGAGTGTACGGATCTTTCTCAGTAACTTCCTTCATGGTCACCTCACCGTACCAGACGGTAGCGCTGCCGTTAGGCTTCGGGCACTGGTAAATATCGCTGTCTATAACGAGAATAATATCTACCGAGGTACATTTCGGGTCAAATTCCGTTTGGAAGGTAATCTTCTGCCAGCCGTCGGTATTAGTAGTCAGCGGCGGATTGTTAGTGGCAGTATAGCTTGAGAACGGTCCATTCATATGCAAATTGCAGAATTGACGTACTGCGCCGTTATCGCCCTCTATCTTCACCCAGTAGGATATTTCGTATGTTTTACCGGGCTTTACCGAAATAGGCTTATTATACTGCAGATTTAAAGCTCCCAGAGCGTTTTTAACGATTTTCGGTGCTATTTTACCGCTGCCGGTATTTTCCGGATCGAAACCGGTTTGGTCAACAGAATACTCTACATTATTGCTTGCACCTACGGTAAAATACTCAAACAACGACCTCGGATCGTTGTTAGTCAACTGAAAATCGCCGTTTTCAATCACAATTTCCTCAGGTGCTTCCGCTTCGCCGGAACCTCTGAGGGCAATATTGCCCCATGAAGCCGCGGCACTGCCTGAAGGGGCAGGCGCACCTTCGGTATCAAAGCAAAGAGAAATGTAAATGCTCTTTACGCCGGCGGACACAGTAAAGCTGAACTTGTATTCCTGCCAGCCGTCGGTATTCCCGGTAATAGCCTCAGAATTCAATTTTCCGATAGAGACACCGTTTGCGTTCCGTTGATCTATCTGCACATACTGTCTCGCCGCACCGTCGTCACCGATCATTTTAGCATTATACGTAAACTCATAGCTCTGATTTTCAGAAACTTCTACAGCTGATTCGGTGGTCATACGGAAGTAACCCGCACCGTTTTTATTGATCAACGGAGATCTTTCGCCGTTATATCCCTTTTCATCTATCTGAAGTGTGAAATCTCCGGAAGAGCTGTTTGTAAAATACTCAAAAGCCGTATCGCTTGAAGCCTCAAAATCCCAGTTCGGTATCTCAATCTGATCCCCGATCACTTTTGCGGCAGCCATGGCTTTCACAGGGTTAAGCTTTACCATACTTACCATATCAACACGGCATACGGATTTGCTTTCAAGCTTTCCTTCTCCGTCGGTATCGCCGAAGACAACGGAAAGCTCAACGTATTTTGCGTCTGATGCAGTTTCAAATTCAAAGGTAAGCTCGCGCCACTCTTTCAAATTTCCCGAAGTACGTTCCTGCTTCAGAAACTCTTTTTCGGAATCCTTAACCGCCCGGCCCCATGAATTTCTGCACTGCCTAACCATAGCATAAACGCCGTTATAGGGGGAAGCATCACTGATTTTTGCATAATACGAAACCACATAATTGGTATTCGGCTCTACAGGAATAAGAGACTTATTGGTAAGTCCGGCATATGCTCCGCCCTGCGTCTGTGTAAAGACGGCGCCCATATCGGTTTTGCCGGAGCCCTGACTTACAGAGACACCGTTCTCAGCGCCCTCTGCAAACAAATCCCATTCTTCAAAATCATTGTCTGAATACTTTTCAAATTCCGCATCTGGAATATATGAAAAAACTCCGTCGCCCTCAGGCGCTTCTTTACGTACAGATTTAATGCTGACCTCGTCTACATACACATCTCCGTCGCTCGCAAGAAAACCTACCGCAAAATATCCGGCATCAGCCGCCGCAGAAATACGTACAGTCACTTTCTGCCACTTTTCCTGCTTTGTCACAGCGTAATCGTCAAGATAGAAAACGCTGTCCTTCGAGGTGGGCTCGCCGGTTTTTCTGCGTTGCCTTATATAAGGCTTAACCGAAGCTTTTTCACCTAAAGTTTTTACATAATACTGAAGAATATAATCTTCGCCGCTTTCAACCTCAACAAAGCTTTCATTATCCGTGATTATACCGTAGTCGGTACTGTCGGCTGTAATTTTCACGCAGTTACCTTTACGGCCGCCGCTTACAGCGGAAAATGTACCGGTATTGCCGAAAGTCAGCTCCTCCCAGTACAACGGACGGCCTGTATTGCCGTCTGTTTCTTCAAAGCCGCCGTTTTTTATACCACCCTTCTCGTATGCAAATACGTCAAGCGAAAAACTGAACAGCATTGAACAAAGCATACAGACTGTCAATAAGAGAGCCGCCGCTTTCTTAAATGCCAACTTTTTTCTCATATCAAACTTTCTCCGTTCTGTTATGGATATTTCACCCGCAGAATTAAAAAATGCTTACGGATGGTCTAATTACACATGCTGCATATGCACTGTAAGGTCATAATGCATATGCAGCAAAAGGCTACCGGGATTCTCATAACTCTCTTTTTAAAAAGACCTATTCATTACAGAAATCACAGGTAATCAACTAATTCAGAAGTTGTTATGTTACATATCCAAAAGCTGTCTGCGCAGTGCCGTCAAATCAGATGAGTTTAATACTCCGTCGCCGTTTATATCGGCAAGCGTATTCCCCTGCTGATCTGCCGCCGCAAGCTTTTTGATTCTGATAAGGTCGCAGATATTAATGCTTCCGTCCCCGTTCACGTCTCCCGGCTCAAATGAAGTTAAAGTGAACTCCTTGACAAAATCACCGTATAAGCCGCCGTTTCTTACAACAGCGGTTATAGTAAATTTGCCGCTGTTTACTGTTTTGAGCGTATTGTTTTCAATCTCAGCTCCGGTACCTGCCGCGTCCTTTACCGCCCACTCAACAGCCGCATTTTCAAGCGTGCCGGGCAGTACGGAAGCTGCAAGAGTATATTCTCTGCCGGATACAACCTTTTCCAGAGCAAGCACAATGTCTTCAACCGCCGGCACAGAGGGGTCGGTCAGGCAAAAATCATCGAGTGAAAGATAAACAGCCTCTTCCTGATCAAATGTATCCTGACCGTTCTCAGGATAATCATCCAAATCCACTGACAGAATAACACTGTGGGTATCGGCTTTGGTTGTAAAGGTTCCGGTTACACGACGCCAGTCGTGATTTTCGTTGCACTTCGCATCATTAGGCCAATCGTAGCCGGTAAATGCTCCGCTTCCGTCACTGTTGGCATATTGCTGAACAGTTACATAATACCGCGCGTCGCCCTCGTTGCCTCTGAACTTCGCCATAAACGAAAATTCGTAGGTATGATTCGGCTCTACCGCAATTACAGTATTAGCCTGAAGCCTGAACATACCGAAATCCGCTTTGGTGAGCATGGGTGATTTACTGCCGTTGTAGCCATTCGGATCAAGCTTAAGCTTTGCGTTTGCAATATCATTGTTAGGCTGTGCAGAGTAGTACGGGCAGAAAGCTTCCGTTGCCGATGCAAACGAAGAGTTTGGAATAGCTATTTCTTCTGCCTCAGCGGGTATTTCTTTCATCGTCATTTCGCCGAAATAAATTGTCGAACTGCCGCCGGGCAGAGCACAGTCGCTGTCTATATTCTGTATAAGCTTTACAT
>JBJEOD010000033.1:0-20181 GCA_051880535.1 Acutalibacteraceae bacterium
TCTGAATTTGGACGAAGACAGCGGTGAAACTTCTTACACGATCCGTAAGAAAGTTCCCGGAACAAAAATCAGAAAAATTATTTATGAAACACCTGTCTGGTTGTACATATTGATAGGTGTGGCGGTGCTAGTTGCAATATTTCTTTTGGTCTTTTTCATCATTAGGAAAAGAAGAAAAAGTATCTCCGCAAAATCGGAACCGTTTGTAGAAAACGAATAGTTCTCGTCAGATAAATAAACTCGAAAAATGTACGTTGTATGGGAGTTGAACAAATAGAATGATCTTAAAAAAAGTATGTTGTATCATTCTTGTGATTAGCACGGCAGTTATCACGGCTGCCGTGCCGGTTCACGCTACGTCATCGACTGAGGACGGCATGACCGGAGTTTCAGCACAGGGAGAGCCAGCTTTCACTGAACGCTCATTAGCAGACTGGACGGCACAGCAACAGTATGAAAACAGTTGGCGTCTCGATTGGAAGGATGCGTTGATAAACAACTGCACGGTAAATCTTAATTCTGACGGAATGGTACATTTAAAATCAGGTCAGACGCTTTCTTTCTCAGCAAATCTTACAAAATCAGATAGTTATAAAATTTTTATGACATACTGTTTGGAAAATTCACTTTATATTAGTTGTGATATTTCAATGACAGTTAATAAGACTAAATATGAAGCAGAATTGCCCGTTTTATGGTCGGATGCTACAACGGATTATGTAACTGACCGCAACGGTAATGAACAGCTTCCGGAACAGATTAGTGTTCCCAAGCCATATACTGCAGCAATACGTTTGAAGAGTGATATTAACAAAAGCGATGCTGTTCTTGAATTATCTGCAGAAACTCATCGTTTCTCATTTACTGCTGGTTCTCAGAATATCAATCTTATAGCGCTATATATAGCTCCTATACAGCAGACTGTAGATTATGCGGATTATACTGAGCAAAATTCCGATAAAAGTGCGGAAACACAAACTCAGACCGTAACGATTGAAGCGGAACGTTATAATGTAAAATCAGATTCTTTTATTCGTGCCAAATCCCGTAAAAATGCCGCGCTTTCTCCTTACAGCACTAATTATAAAGTATTAAATGTGCTTGATGAAGGCTCATGGAACTCAGCGGGACAAAAAATAATATGGGAATTTGAAATTGAAAAAGAAGGATTTTATGAAATTGCTTTTCGGTATTTGCAAAATTCTGACGTAAATAAACCGGTTTTCCGTCGGATAGAGCTTGATGGGAAACTTCCTTTCAGTGAATGGGAAGCGGTTCCTTTTAGTAATACCAAAACTAACAAATACGAAAATTATATTCTGACTGTCGGCAATCAAAATGCAAAGGTATGGCTGACAGCGGGGAAGCACACTATATCTATGCAGGTAACTGTTGAACCGTATCGGGAAGTATATGAGAAAATACTTAACTTGATGGATAATTTGAATTCGCTTGTAATGGATTTTAAAAAGCTTACCGCCGGTCAAGAAGATCATAACCGTACTTGGGATATGGATTATTACATGCCAGAGGCCGTTTCACAGATTGACGAATATGCTGATCAAATAGACGAAATATACAGTGATCTCGCACAGATCAGCGGTGTTGAACCGTCCTATGCTGATAATCTGAAATATGCATCTGCTTCTCTGCGCAAATTATTGAAAAAGCCAAATGAAATACCGAACAAATGTGAGAGCATCAGTCAGGGCGATAGTTCGGCAAGCAAATATTTAGGAAATGTTCTATCTTCATTGACCAATATGCCATTGAGTATTGATAGAATTTATATAAGCGATGGTTCGAAGCTTGAAAGTGCGTCGGTATCGGTTTTTGTAAAAATATGGGAGTCTTTTAAAAATCTCCTATGGTCATTTACAACATCACAGAAGACTTCAGACTTTTCAACTGCTGGAACCGGTAAATCGAAAGATCTTACGGTATGGGTCAATCGTTCTGCACCGTATGTTCAGGTATTACAGCAGTTGGTCGATTCGGATTACAATTCGACAAGAAATACTAATATTCGCCTTTCTATTATGCCGAATGAGCAAAAGCTGATTTTAGCTAACGCAACCGGATCAAATCCTGATGTGGTTTTGGGAGCAAATATAAATACTCCTTTCAATTTTGCAATTCGCAGCGCAGCGAAAAACCTTTTGGAATATGAGGATTTCATTACATTTTATAGTGAAAATTATTCGTTAGAGTCGCTTGTTCCCGTAAGTTACGGAGAAGGAGTTTACGGTGCGGTAGAAAGTCAGAATTTTTATGTTCTTTTCTACCGTAAGGACATTTTAAATGCGCTTGGAATAGAAGTTCCTAAAACATGGAGCGATGTGCGATACATAATGCCTAAGCTTTTACGCTATTCAATGAATTTCTATATGCCTTTGTCAGCTGACACGGCATATAAAAATATGGATATGACCGGACCGCTGATTTTGCAACATGATGGCAGTTATGTATCCGAAAGCGGTCAATCGTCCGGATTTGAAAGTGAGAATACTATGGATGCTTTGGACGAAATGACAGAATTATATACAATCTATGGTATGAAGAGCGCTGTTCCGAGCTTCTATAACAGCTTCCGTTATGGCGAAATTCCGCTCGGTGTTGCTGATTTCAATACTTATATTCAGCTCCAGGTAGCAGCTCCGGAGCTTGCAGGCAAATGGGATATTACTCTTACACCGGGTACTTTTCTTGAAGACGGTACTATTGCACGTTGCACACCTGCTGCGGCGACATCCGCAATGATTTTTGAAAATACCGATAAGCCAGATCAGTCATGGGATTTTCTTAAATGGTGGCTCAGCACCGACACACAGGTTCGTTATGCTTTTCTAATGCAGAGCACATACGGCTCGGAATATCGTTGGAATACAGCTAATATTAATGCTTTCAGTCAAATGAGTTATTCAACTGAACATAAACAAATTATTTTGCAGCAATGGGAAGACCAGAACTACGCAATACGCCATCCGGCAAACTATATGTTGGAACGGGCTTGTAGCAATATTTGGAACGGAGTCGTTGTTGACGGTAAGTCTCTTATAACAGAGATAGAACGCGCAACAATGGTTTCAGATAGGGAGATTACCCGTAAATTGAAGGAATTTAAATTTTTAGACGATTCGGGAAATGTAACAAAAGATTATAATGTTAATATTTATAAAATGCTGCAAAACGCACTTAAAGATGCAGAAAAGGAGACAAAATCATGAGAAAGCATAAAAGCCTTATTGCGGGGCATTCAACTCTTTTTCTGCTTGCTCCTTACGGGATTCTTTTTGTCTTATTCATTATTGTACCGGTAATAATGGCAATAGGGCTCTCTTTTTGTTATTATAACACGATCGAGATGCCGAGCTTTAATGGATTTTCGAATTATCTGTATTTGTTTACCAATGACGATATTTTTATGCAGTATGTTTTGCCGAACACCTTTGTATATGCAATATGGATTGGGCTGGGAGGATATGTTCTTGCATTCTTTCTTGCTTGGATGCTCTCACAGATTACAAAGGTTCCGCGTACAATTTTAGCGGTTATTATTTATTCGCCGTCAATGACTGGTTCCATTTTAATTTCAACAGTTTGGCGTGTTATTTTTAACGGCGATAAATCAGGATATCTAAATTATATACTGATGAAGTTTAATTTAATTGACAGCCCGATTGTATGGCTTTCTTCAAAGGAATATTTACTTACCATAATGATTATTGTATCCCTTTGGAGCAGTATGGGGATAGGTTTTTTGTCAATGCTCTCGGGTATTTTAAATGTTAATGAGGAACTGTATGAAGCGGCATATATTGATGGCGTAAAAAACCGTTTCCAGGAAATCATTTATGTTACCATCCCCTCGGCAAAGCCGCAGATGCTCTTCGGAGCAATTATGTCCGTTGTCAATACTTTTCAGAGTTCGGGTGTTGGCGTGGTACTTTCGGGAGCAAATCCCACACCGGGATATGCAGGACAGTTGATTGTCACGCATATTGAGGACTACGGCTTTTTAAGATATGAAATGGGATATGCCTCGGCCGTATCGGTTGTTCTGCTCCTGCTAATCTGGTTGATGTCAAATGGAGTTAAGCGTGTATTGGGTAGCGCAGATGAATAATGGTATGTTCCCGAAAGGAAGGACAGGTTATGGAAAAAACGGTTAAAAAGAGGAAACGTTATAAACTCAGAAAAAACGGTATTAATCCTTCGCATTTTGCTGTGGGACAGTTGAAATTCTATGCGATTTTGATTCCTATCGGAATCTTTATGGCATTGCCGATTTTGTTTATATTTGTGAATGCGTTTAAACCTTTGGATGAGTTGTATGCTTATCCGCCGCGTTTTTACGTTAAAAATCCAACATTTCAGAATTTTTCCACCTTGTTCTCACTTTCTGAAAACAGCAGTATTCCCGTCGGAAGATATTTACTGAACACTATTGTTTCGACAGTTGTGACTGTCCTATGCACGTTGCTAATTTCAACAGGTGCGGGCTATGCGCTTGCCAAGAAGAAATTTCGGGCGAAAGGCTTTTTGCTTGAAGTTAACAATCTTGCGCTTATGTTTTGTTCGGTTGCGGTTATGATTCCGCGTTTCTTTGTCATCGCAGCGATCGGTCTTTTGGATAGCTTCTGGGCAAATATTATTCCTCTGCTTGCTACACCTGTCGGTGTGTTTTTGCTCAAACAGTTCATTGACGGTTTGCCTGATCCACTGATCGAGGCGGCGGTTATTGACGGAGCAAATGATTTTCAAATACTTATTAAGATCATTATGCCTCTGATTAAGCCCGCATTGGCTACTCTTACAATTATGACATTTCAATCTGCATGGGGATCTGTCGAGGCATCAACATTTTATATTAATGATGAAAGCTTAAAATCCTTTGCTTTCTATCTTTCTACATTAAGCGCAAACGGAACAGTTTCAGGGCAGGGTATTTCTGCTGCTGCATCGCTGATCATGTTTTTGCCCAATCTTATATTATTTATCATTATGCAATCAAAAGTAATGAACACAATGGTTCATTCCGGAATTAAATAACAGACTGTTTAAATGCTGTAGGCGGCGTGTTCGAAATTTTTTCAATGGTCGTATCGGCAAATCCTTGCAGGGAGGTTTGGGAATGTGTCTATAAAAAGAAAAATAGCAACTACATTCATTTTGATTTGTATGTTTTTGTCAGCGGGATTTCTCACAGTGAACGCGGCTGAAAGCACTACATATACCTATACAATTTCGTTGGATGGCAGTTGGACTCGCACACAGGATGCATATCGTCCAGGGAAAATTTATCTGGAAAACATCGGTATGAATGCGCCGGAGGATTTGTTTATCCGAAATGGATTAATATATGTTTCGGATACAGGAAACGCGCGTGTTGTTATTTACGATATGAACAGTGGTGGAAAACGGGTCGTCGGCGAGGATTTTTTGGTTGAACCACGAGGAATCTATGTTACGGAGAACGGCACAATGTACATTGCCGATTCGGGAGCAGACGCAGTTTTTATATTGGACAGTAACGGAATTCAGCTTCAAAAAATCACTCGCCCATCCGACAGTAATTTGTTCAGCGAATTAACAGCGTTTTCTCCAAAAGGTGTGGTGGTTACAAAGGAGGGCAATATTTTTGTCTGTGGTGACGGCACTTATGAGGGCTTAATGCAATTTGACACTAACGGCGTTTTTCAAGGCTTTTTTGCCGCAAATAAAAAACATTTAACCCTTACAGAAACGATTGAAGATTTATTGCTGAGCGATAACCTTAAACAGGAGTTAGCTATGCGGCGTCCGCGTTCAATTATGAATATTGATGTTTCCGACCGAGATTTAATTTATACGGTTACACAGACAGATGAATATACTTATGCATGGCAAAGCGCGCGAAAGAAGAATGAAAATGCTATCAAGCTATTCAATATGGCAGGAATTAATATTCTTTCACGAAACACATACATGACCGATGAGTGGAATTTTGTCGATGTGGCAGCTGGACAGAACGGAGGATGCTATGCGCTGACGTATACTGGTCTTTTGTATGAATATGACAGCGAGGGAAATGTAGTATTCTCTTTCGGAGGTCGTGCTGTTTCAAGTGAGCGCAGCGGTCTTTTCACCTACGCTTCGGCAATTGATACTGACAGCAACGGATTCATTTATGTTTTGGATCGTGAGCGTGGTTTGGTTCAATCCTTTTATCCGACTGATTATGCTGTAAAAACACATCAGGCGATTTATGATTTGGAAAACGGTAATTATTCCGAAAGTGAAAAAAACTGGCAGGATCTTCTTCGATTGAACAGTATGTCATATATTGCACATTATGGCTACGGTAAAGCACTACTTCATCAGCAACGCTATGAAGAAGCGCTTCAGGAATTTAAAACCGCACGCGATACAGAGAATTATTCAGATGCTTTCTGGGAACTTCGTGATAAATGGCTTAGTGACAACATTGTTTTTTTGTTCGTCCCGTTAGCGCTGTTTTTATTATGCAGCATTGTAATTTCTATTATTCGCAGAAAAAAACCTGGTTTTTTGAGACGAAAAACTCCCCAAAAGGCAAAAGGTCGCTTTGTGACTGATTTACTGTATTTGAAGACAATACTTCGCCATCCTATTGACGGATTTTACTATCTTAAGTGTGATCAGCATGGTTCTGTGATTGCTGCAACGGTTCTGTACTTTGTGGCGGCACTTTTCTTTGTGATTAAGCAGTTATACTCAGGAATTATATTCAAATCCCCACTATCCGAAATTCCACCGTTGCTGCTGTTAGTTGTTTTCCTCGGAGTTGCATTGCTTTGGAACACAGGTAATTATATGGTTGCGACAATAAATGAGGGTGAGTCATCCTTTAAGCATATTTATATAATGACTGCTTATGCTTTGGCACCGTATCTTGTTATTACGCCTTTTCAAGTTGCGGCGACACATATTCTGACACTTAATGAAGAATTTGTAATCAACCTTGCGTGGACAGTTGCTTTAGTGTGGTCAGGAGTATTGATATTTGTCGGTATTTCAAACACACATAATTTTACTTTTCCTGAAACCGTTAAAAATGTTTTTCTCACATTGTTCTTTATGATTATGGCTATCATTGTGATTGCGGTACTGTATATTTTATGGTTACAGGTTGTTGAATTTTTCGCTGACGTTCTGTTGGAGGTTAAATATCATGTGCAGTATTAAAATTAGAAATCTAATAAAAATTATTTGTGTATCTGCACTAATAGTAAGTATTGTATGCGGTATATGCACCTTTGCACGCAATGATTATAAGTTTGTTCTTCCGGATACATCGCGAGTAGAATCGGGAACCAGTCGGTATACACAGTATGTATCTGAGACGGAGACGCTTGCGAACAGGCTCTCACTTGATGGATTTGAAAAGAAGATGGTGTCTTCCAATTTGGAACTTTGGTTTCGTTCACAAATTGACGGCATCCGTATTGTGGATAAACGTAGCGGATATATTTGGGGATGTATGCTGCAGGATAGTATGGATAATATGAATGAGTACTGGAGCGGAATGGCCAATTCGTTACTTACGATTGAATATTTTGATTCACAATACAATACAAATCGTATTTCGCTTAATGACATAGATGTCGAAAAACGCTATGAGTGGCAGGATAATCAAATGGTCTGCTATGCCGAATTCAGCGAGATTGGCATAGAACTTGCTTTTATTCTTGAACTAAAGGATGACAGCTTAACTGTCCAGATGAAAAAAGGAAGTCTTGTAGAGAGCGGTGAAAACAAACTTAAAAGTATGTTTTTTCTGCCGTTTTTAGGATCAAGCGGAAAAGGAGAGTTGAACGGGTATTTCTTCATTCCGGACGGACCCGGAGCTTTAATGCGTTTTAACGGCGATTCGTCTTATAACTCTGTCTATGATGCAAAGATTTATGGCGCGGATATAGGAATTGATACGGTGAATTACACCAATGACCTTATTGCTAAGCGTCCAAATGACTATTTGAAAGACGAGGAGCAGGCAACGGTTCCTGTTTTTGGAATTGTGCACGGGTCGGGACAAAACGCTATATTCTCCGTAATCGATTCCGGAGAAAATTACGCATCGGTGACAGCATCGCTTTCCGGAAACGATATTGACTATAACTGGATTTCCGCGCGTTTCGACTTTAGACAGATCTATTATCATCCCACATCGAAAAGCGGAAACGGAATTCTGCGACCTCAGGATAGTATTAACGCCATGCTTCCCACACAGACTTTCTATTTTCTTACAGGGGAAACCGCAGATTATTCAGGAATGGCGGTCAAATATCGTTCGTTGCTTGAGGACGAAGGCATACTTGAAAAAAACAATAATAATGGCGAAATTCCGCTCCGGCTCAATCTTGTGATTTCTGATATTCATTCGGGAGTTTTATTTGACACAACTCAAACCTTTACTACCATTGATCAAGCTAATGAAATTCGTGTTCAGCTCTTTGACGCAGGAGTAAAAAATTTACGTATGAGTCTTGAAGGGTGGCAGAGCGGCGGTGTCAGTGCAAATCGTTACGGCACCTCAAAGCTACAAAAAAGTGCAGGTAATATGAAGAAACTCACTACACTTCGCGACACATTGAATGACACAGGTGGAAATTTGTATCTTAAGGTCAATCCTGTGAACATAACCGAGAAGCAAGGGAGAATTGCAGATTTAGCGGTTGTAAAACTATCCCGCGAAACTGCTTATTATCTGAATAATAACCAAAACGCCATGTTTAGAGAACATTATATCGTTCGCCCGGTTCGTGTCTCGGATTCCTTAATGAAACTGACTGATAAATTAACCGGTTTTAATTTTGAACTTGCGTCTTTGGGAACGGAGTTATATTCTGATTATAATGATGATACTGCTTCCACCCGTACTGCAACCGCACGATTATTTTTTAATACCCTTAAAGCCATAAGAAAAGATCAAACCGAGCTTGCTCTGTCAAACCCAAACCTTTATTTATGGAAGTATTGTAACGAATACTACGATATGCCGATGAGTAACAGCCAATATCTTTTTGAAAGCGACTCGGTACCGTTCCTTCCGATTGTACTGAAGGGATATATCAATTACTATTCACCCTATGTTAATCATGGATTTTATTCACAGGCATGTATCCTTAAGATGATAGAATACGGAGCATATCCGTCATTCATTGCAATGGCTGAAAATAACGAAAAGCTGATTGACACACCGATGGTTGATTATTTTTCTCTGAATTATGATGATTGGAGCAGTGCGATTATTGATGTATATGAAAAGGTAGGAAAAGTATTGCCGGCTGTTGAAGGCGCTTGCATAACACGTCATGAGGCGGTAAAGTCCGGAGTAATATGTGTAAACTACGATAACGGTGTTTGCATCTATATCAATTACAATTCAAATGAGGAAACTGTTGACGGTATTTCTGTTCCGGGTTTGAGTTATTATGTGGATAAGGGGGAAGCAAATTGATTTTGGGCAGTAAAAAACACACTCTTACTATGCGCGGTCGCAACATTTTTCATGGATATCTGTTTATACTTCCGTGGATAATAGGATTTGCAGTTTTTATTCTTTATCCTCTTATTTATTCCATTATAATAAGTTTGAATGAGATAAAAATACGTCCTGAGGGTACGTTAATGACATGGAAAGGGCTTTTTTTCTATGATTATGCACTGAATCAGACTGTCTTTTTTCGTACTGCACTTGCTGAATCGGTTTCAATGATTACGTATATGACACCGATTATTCTGGTGTTTTCGATACTTATTGCAATCTTGCTTAACGGAAAATATCCGATGCGCGCTTTTTTTCGCGGAGTATTCTTTATGCCGGTAATCATAATGAGCGGTCCGGCCATCAGTCAACTCCTTACAAAATATACAGTGGATTTTTCGGACAAGGTTCCTGCTGTATATGATTTTTTATCGCAGCTTCCCGAGGTTCTTGGAACACCGTGCAAATATGTGCTTGACAATCTTATATTGTTGTTGTGGATGTGCGGTGTGCAAATCCTTATAATGCTTGCCGGTTTGCAAAAAATCAGTCCAACACTTTATGAAGCAGCTTCAATTGACGGCGCAAGTGCTTGGGAATGTTTTTGGAAAATTACGTTGCCGCATCTTGCACCGCTTATTCTGATAAGTGCTGTTTACACGGTGATTGATCTGGCGAATTATACAAACGGAGCAGTCAACAAAATAATTGTTGGCGAAATTTTCAATACCAACTACCTTTATAGCTATTCGGCGGCGATGGCGTGGATATATTTTCTGGTAGTTGCAATAATTTTGGTGGCGGTACTTCTGTTATTTAAGATGTTTGGGAGGAAAGCTAGAACATGAAACACAATTTACGCGCTGGCACAGTGCAATTTATTTTCGGCAACCGAGAAAAAAGCGGAGCCTTGAAAATCTTTCTCACTTATTTTGTGCTTATCGCGCTTGGATTTGTTACACTTTATCCGATTATTTATATGATTGTCAACAGTTTTTTTTCAGCTGATGATCTGGTTAATCCTGCTGTTACATGGGTTCCGAGCTACCTTTGCTTTGAGAATTACAGACAAGCCTTTGAAACGCTTGATTTCGGAAAAAGTCTCATGACTTCGTTCATAATGACTCTTGTCCCTGTTTTGTTTCAAACATTTTCAACTGCACTTGTGGGCTTTGGATTGGCTAGGTTTGAGTTTCCGCTGAAAAAGCTTTGGCTTGTTTTGATTGTACTGACCTTTTTGATTCCGACTCAGGTAATGACGATTCCGCGTTATTCTATGTATTATTCCTACGGAATGTTGAATACGCCGTTTCCATCGTTTCTGCCGGCCTTATTCGGCGTTGGCATCCGCAGTACGGTTTTTATTCTTATTTTTTATCAGTTTTTTTGCAGTTATCCTATTGCTTTTGACGAAGCGGCAGAATTGGACGGTGCAGGTAAGTTTACAATATTCCGCAAGATTGCGTTGCCTTGCGCCGAGGGCGCTGTCGTTTTGACGTTTCTCTTTAGTTTTGTATGGTATTGGAATGAAACAACAGATGCGAATTTGTTTGCGAATAATATAAAAACGCTTCCTTTGATGCTTCAGAATTTTGCTGCAAGATACAGCGCCTTGTATGATGGCGGCGGAATTGACAGCTCTGGCTCGGTTGTGAATCAACTGAATGAGGCAATTTCACTTGCCGGAACTGTTCTGTCAATTTTACCGTCGGTTATCATATATCTTGTTTTACAGAAAAGATTTGTTGAAAGTATTGAACGCTCGGGTGTGGTCGGTTAAAGCAGTTTTTCAGGAGGAATATTGAATTTATGAATAATAGCAAAACCGAGAACAGGGATTTTCAGCGGAGCGAAAGCCTTTTCGATGAACGCGTACGTAAAATGGTGTTTCCTGTTCGTATTGTAACAACTTTCGGACATGTTGAAAATGCGGAGCAGCTTTTGGAACAAAAGACGCTGCAAGTCGCAATCGGAGAACCGCCTTTCACTGTGTTGTGCAACGGTTCTGGCGGTGATGAAGCCGGAGTGGTACTGGATTTCGGTGTTGAATTGCATGGGTCACCGCGAATTCTTACCTACTATATCACAGGAGAAGATCCTGCGCAAGTGCAGATTACTACCGGGGAATCGGTCAGTGAAGCAATGAGTGAAATAGGTTATAAAAATGCCACAAACCATCATTCTGTACGCGACGCTGTTTATACCGTCCCCGGATTGAGCGATATGACCTATAATGAAACAGGCTTTCGTTTTTTATGCATACGATTAAAAAGCCGCGACACCAAGCTGTTGCTTAAAGCGGCAATTGGAATACTGATTTACCGTGATTTAAATTACATGGGAACCTTTCGCTGTGACAGAGAGATTCTTAATCGTATTTATGATACAGCCGCTTATACCTGTCATTTAAATATGCAGGGAATGGTATGGGACGGAATCAAACGTGACCGTCTTGTGTGGGTTGGTGATATGCATCCCGAAATGCTTGCAATCAGGACGGTTTTCGGCAGGCAGAAAGTGCTGGAAGATACTATACGCTTTATACGCGATATTACTCCCCTTCCGGGTTGGATGAACGGATTCCCAACCTATTCGCTTTGGTGGATAATTATTTTGTATGATTGGTATTTTTATACCGGAGATGATGCGTTTTTATCGGAGAACCGTGCATATCTGACCGGACTGATAAGTCAAATCACCGAATTAATTGATGAAGACGGTACAGATCATTTGCCGGGATATTTTCTGGATTGGCCAAGTCACGAATTGCCGCAAGAAATTGACGGCTCACGTGCGCTTCTTGCGCAAGCATTGCTTAGGGCTGAGGAACTGGCGATGATTCTCAGAGACAGTGAAATGAAAAATAAATGCGCGATGGGATACGAACGGTTAAGCCGAAAAAAAGGAGAGTCGCATGGCTCTAAGCAGACAGCTGCAATGCTTGCAAGAGCGGGGTGGATGGAGATAGAGCGGGCGTCTGCCGATATTTTGAAAGATGGTGCATCCGGTTTTTCCACATTTATGAGTTACTATTTGCTGACTGTTGCCTGCCACAATGATATGCCTGCGGCATTGCAGATATTAGAGAATTATTACGGTGCCATGCTCAATTACGGTGCCACCACTTTTTGGGAAGATTTTTCATTGTCGTGGACAGAGAATGCGGTGGGTATCGATTGTATGGTTCCTGAAGGGAAACGCGATATTCACGGGGATAACGGCGCATTCTGCTATAAGGGATTCCGTCACAGTTTATGCCATGGATGGGCGTCAGGCCCGGTAGCCTTTTTGGCAGAGGAGGTATTGGGCATAAAAATTCTTGAGCCGGGCTGTAAAAGAATACGAATTAGTCCTAATCTTGGTGATTTGAATTGGGTGGAGGGAACCTATCCGACCCCATACGGACTGGTTTATGTAAAAGCTGTTCGAAAAAAAGAATTCGGAATTGATCTGAAAATACAGGCGCCGGACGGTGTTGTCGTTGAATCATAATAATACAATACGTGTTTAATCGTCTAAATCATTAAAAGGAGAAAATTATGGAACAAAAGGATTATATTCGTCCTGAATGGGAAAAGAGGATAGATCGGTTACTCGATGAAATGACAATATCCGAAAAGATAGGTCAGTTAACAATGGTTGGGCCATCACCGGTAGGCGGATTTGAAATATCCGTTGAAGAACAAAAAAAAATGCTGGATGACGGACGTATAACACGCGAAGAATTCGAACGCGCTGTAAAGAAAATC
The DNA here is from genome assembly GCA_051880535.1 of Acutalibacteraceae bacterium. GTDB lineage: Bacteria > Bacillota > Clostridia > Oscillospirales > Acutalibacteraceae > UBA737. The sequence goes on from JBJEOD010000033.1 coordinate 13,258, forward strand.
CCATTAGACAAGCAGGAAGATAATATACGGTCGGGATGTTTAGGTGCATTCATAGGTATTATAGGTGCTGAAAAGACCAACCGTTTGCAACGTATTGCAGTTGAGGAAAGCCGTCTAAAAATCCCTTTGCTTTTCGGATTGGATGTCATTCATGGTCATCACACGGTTTTTCCGATTCCGCTGGCGGAGTCATGTTCCTGGAATGACGCGCTTTGGGAGGAGACCGCTGCTGCGGCAGCTTATGAAGCTACTGCGGATGGAATTAAGTGGACCTTTGCGCCCATGGTGGATATTGCACGGGATGCAAGATGGGGCAGAATTGCGGAAGGTGCGGGTGAGGATCCATATTTAGGCGCCCGCTGCGCAGCCGCTAAAGTCAAAGGCTTTCAGGGCGAAGACTGCGCAAATAAAACCCACCTACTTGCTTGTGCTAAGCATTTCGTAGCATATGGAGCTGCTGTCGGAGGCAGAGATTATAATACGGTCGATATGAGCGAACAACTTCTTTATGAAAATTATCTTCCGCCTTTTCTTGCTGCCTTAAGAGCAGGTGCGGCAACATTGATGCCGGCATTTAATGATTTAAACGGCGTTCCGTGCACCGTTAGCCGTAAGCTTCTTACCCGTATACTCAGGGAAGAAATGGGATTTCAAGGATTTGTGATAAGCGATGCTAATGCGATAGCGGAATGTGTAAACCACGGCTATTCAGCAGATCGGCGTGACGCTGCAAAACAGGCTCTTTATGCCGGAACAGATATGGATATGGGTTCGTTCTGCTATCCGGAACATTTGCAACGGCTGTTGGAAGACGGAGAATTGACAACAGAACAGATAGATAACGCTGTACGTCGTGTATTGAGAATAAAATTTGCGGCAGGGTTGTTTGAACATCCTTATTGCGAAAACAATAATGACGTTATCCAAAGAGACAAATATCGCGCACTTGCACGGGAAGCAGCTGCTAAAAGTGCGGTTTTATTGAAAAACTCCGGGATTTTGCCGCTAAAAAAAGAAAACGATGTTATTTTGGTAGGTGCTCTTGCTGATCAGCCTCAGGAAATGCTTGGATCTTGGAGCTTTGTCGGTAAGGCAGAGGATACGATTTCTGTTAAAGATGGACTTGCGAAAAACGGTATATCTTTTAGTTACTACCCATGCTGTGGGCTCACGGAATCTATTAATGAGTCGGAACTGGAAAATGCAATTTCTGAAAAGGCGGCTACGGTTATTGCAATTGTCGGTGAGTCCGCCCAGCAAAGCGGTGAAGCTGCATCTCGAAGTGAAATAGGGCTTCCCGGCGAGCAACTGTTGATGCTTCAACGTTTACATTCTGCGGGAAAACGCGTGATTACGGTTCTATGTAACGGGCGTCCGCTGGCGCTCAGAGAAGTGTTGGAAAATTCGGATGCGGTTTTAGAACTGTGGCATGCCGGAAGCGAAGCAGGAAATGCGGCGTTTGATATTTTATACGGTAATGTTAATCCATCCGGACGGCTTACCGTTACCTTTCCGAATCATTCGGGTGAATGCCCTGTCTATTATAATCATCCCAACACCGGTAGACCGTGCTCGGAAGGGAAATTTTCAAGCAAGTATATTGATTCCCCGATTCATCCGCTCTTTCCGTTTGGATACGGGCTGAGCTACACAAATTACGAATATCGAGAACTCAATGTGTCGGTAGACAACAATCATATTCTTGCTGAAATAACAGTAGAAAATATCGGCGAACGTGATGGAATTGAAACCGTTCAGGTTTATATCAGGGATATTACCGCAAGCCGTGTTCGTCCTGTGGCGGAATTGAAAGAATTCAGGCAGATTTTCTTGAAGGCGGGAGAATCTGCGCGTGTTAAATTTTCTATTCCGATTGAATCACTTGGATTTTATGATGAGGAAATGCGGCACATTGTTGAAAAAGGAACTTTCGGAATACAGATTGGTCATGATTCTGTATCCGGTCTGTCATCGGATTTTAATTTGTTTGATTCACGTCGGTTAGAGCGATTTTGAAGAGTAATTATATCAAGAGGAGAATATCTGTGTGAAGTTTGAGGTCTGTCATGAAAATTTAAAAATTCAGAATATAGGCTGTGAAAAACCGCGTGCTTATTATATACCTTTTGATAGAGCTGTTTCTATTGATGCCGAAAGAGAAAAATCAAAATTATTCACGCTGCTATCCGGCGAATGGGAATTCGGATATTTCGCGTGCTTCGGTGAGATAGAAAAAGTCCTGCATGACGGTGCTGAGCCTCTGAAGCTTGAAAGAAAGATTAAAGTGCCGGCTAACTGGCAGTTAGAGGGACTTGACGATCCTTTGATAGACAATCCGCAATATACCAATTATAATTATCCTATTCCGATTAATCCACCGCACGTACCGTATGAAAATCCCACGGGTGTTTATAGAAGAAGCTTTTATCATCATAAATCAGACGGCAGAAGACAATATCTTTTATTTGAAGGCGTCGATTCTTGCTTTTATGTTTTCATTAACCAAAAATATGTAGGCTACAGCGAAATACCGCATTCCACAGCCGAATTTGATGTAAGCGAATATCTCTGCGACGGCGAAAATACGATAACGGTGGTCGTTCTTAAATGGTGTAAGGGAAGCTATCTTAACGATCAGGATAAAATACGTTTGTCAGGAATTTTCCGTGACGTTTATTTGTTAGATCGACCCGAACATCATTTGCGTGATTTTGTTATAAAAACAAAGCGCGATTCTGATGGTTTTGTTATTACTGTAACACTAGATGAAGCACCGAAAGGAACCCGATTAAGTTTGTTTTCTCCTGATGGGCAGCTTATTGAGGAAAAAGTTACAAACGGTGAAAAGGTAGATTTCAGACCGGAAAATCCGATTTTATGGAATGCCGAACAGCCTAACCTTTACACACTGCTTATTTCGGCAAATGGTGAGTTTATTTCAGAAGCTGTCGGAATAAGAGAATTAACGGTTGAAAATGGTGTGCTTTTGCTTAACGGCTCTCCGATTAAGCTAAAGGGTGTGAACCGTCATGATTCCGACCCGATCACAGGATATGCAATATCTGTTTCACAAATGAAGCAGGATATTGTTATTATGAAATCTTTTAATATAAATACTGTGCGCACCGCTCATTATCCAAACGATCCACGATTTATTAAGCTTTGCGATTATTACGGAATTTATGTGATTGACGAAGCGGATTTTGAATGCCATGGATGCAGAAATGTGATTCCCGGAGTTATTGACAGCAAAAAGGAATGGAGGGAAGCGGTTGTCGACAGAACACGCCATTTGTTCCAGCGTGATAAAAATCGCGCTTCTGTTTTATGCTGGTCTGTCGGAAATGAGAGCGGATGGGGACAAAATCTGATTTCAGCAATTAATTATCTGCGACAGCATGATGAAACTCGTTTGACGCATTATGAGGGCTCTTGCGTTGTTGATGTCAAGCAATGCGATAATTTACCGACTGAAATATCAAGCTATATGTATATTTCTCCTGAATGGTGTCGCAGTTACTGTGAGAGTTCAGAAGATCCGAGACCGCTGTTTTGCTGTGAGTACAGTCATTCCATGGGAAACGGTCCCGGTGATTTGCGCGATTACTGGGAAGTTTTTTCAAAATACCCAAAGGCTGCTGGAGGATGTGTGTGGGAATGGTGTGACCATGCGGTGCGGTCAGGAACTGCGGAAAACGGTCAGCCGATTTATTTGTACGGCGGTGATTTTAATGAGATGATTAATGACGGGAATTATTGCCTTGATGGCTTGGTATTCCCTGACCGTACACCTTCCCCCGGACTATGGGAATATAAATATGTGATTCAACCGGTTGATACAAAAGCTGTCAATCTTGAGGAAGGGATCATTAGAGTTATTAATCGTTATGATTTTCAGAGCCTTTCTCATTTAAGCTGTTCTTTTGAGATATCACGCAATGGATATACCGAAATCTCGGGAACGGTTGATTTGCCTGAAATTCTGCCGCATGAGAGCGCAGATATAAAGCTACCGTATGTGCTTCCTGAAGACGGCGAATGTTATCTGAATGTTTCTTATACATACCAAAATGATACTGACTTTTGCAAGGCGGGTCATGAGGTTGCTTTAAATCAGTTAAGTCTTCCGGTCAGTCACATGAAAAAACCAGAATATGTGACTGGAGGCGAGCTGAGTGTTTCGGAGAACGATAAATATATAACAGTAACCGGAAATAATTTCAGTTATATTTATTGTAGGCATACCGCGACCTTTATTTCAATAAAAATTGGTGGAATTGAAGTTCTAAAAAAACCTATAAGCTTTAATCTCTGGCGCGCACCTATCGATAATGACGCTTCTCTGCTTTGTGACTGGAAGAGCAAATGCGGTTATCCTTATATTACGTCACAGGCTCAAAATACCAAAGTTACAAAGCTCGGAAATAAAATAATTATCAGTTCAAACGTTGATTTTGTTGCAGCAAATTGCCTTGTTTGGGTTCGTGCATGCGTTATGTGGAGCGTTTTGTCTGATGGAGCTATTTTATTTAATTGTGATGTGGCGGTTGATGAAAAAGCGCCGCAGTATCTGCCGCGCTTTGGTTTGCGTATCTTTCTAGAACCCACATACGATCGGGTGAACTATTTCGGGTACGGACCGTTTGAATCCTATATTGATTCACACAGCGCATCAAAAATGGGCTGTTATTCTGCGCGTATTACGGAATTGATGACGCATTACATACGTCCGCAGGATAACGGAAATCATTATAATTGCCGCTGGGCAGAGATTGTCGGCAATAATGTTTTATTCCGCGCGGAGGGCGAAAGCTTTGATTTTTCGGCTTTGCCCTATTCTCAGGAAGAATTGGAAAGTGCTCGGCATAATCACGACCTTCCAACCTCAGAGCATACAGTGCTTTGCGTGGATTACCGGAACAGCGGTATCGGCTCGCATAGTTGCGGTCCGGAGCTTGATGAAAAATACCGGTTATCACAGGATAATTTCAGCTTTTCTGTTCGTTTCAAACCTGAGCTGATATGATTTTAATTTTGACCGGTTTACTTTATAAATAATTAAATCGACACAGTGTATGCCGTATTTGCAACAGATTGAATCCTGCTAAAACCATCGAATGTAACTGTAAAATACAACGGCGGTGAAGTAAAAGCCCAAAAGGGCGGAAGTATTCTTATTCTGCATATTTTAAAGGCATTGCTCATAGGAAAGGCAGAGGTGATTTGTTCTAAGGCGAACTAAACCATGAAATAAAACCATTCCCATTTGCTCTTATAATTTCATTTATGAATTAAATTAATAAAGGAGCAGAGGAGGAATAAGACGGAAGTGAAAAAGAAAGGCAGTTGCTGTGGCAACAAGAAAATACTTGTTCTTGTGATATACTTTTGTTTAGATTTTGGATATGTATCTATTGCTGGAAACGTTTTACTACATTATGGCAATGTTGATTTTGATAGTTATTCAGAATACTGATTCATCGCTAAACATCATGGAGGCATGTGTTTCACAGCACAGAAAAAGGACGATTACGACCGCGCTGCGGAGTAAGGATTTGGGGCAGGCGGAAATGACCGATGCCCTTTTTAGCATTTGTTTCCTGTGATACAGATTTGGAGGCGCTTGATGACGGATAAAGAGTTGCGGCGTTTAAGTCTGGGGGAGAGCTGCTGGAAATGCTGACTGCTCAGACAGCGGAAAATCACCGGCTGAAAACAGATTAGAGCAGGGAAAAGCACAGCCCCGCAACCTTCCAACCATGGAGCAGATCACAGCGGAACTTAACAGAGAAAAATATAAGAGACGATACAAACGGGTTTTGAGAAGTACCGTCTACACCCTGATGCCGTGGCTGTATTAGTGGTCATTGTTTGGATGCCCGTGCTGCAAGTCTACGGTGCATCTATGGCACTGACGCTGGACGAGGGAGATATTATAATCTCTGTCAAAGGGTCGGTTTTTGAGCCCGGCGACTTGGTGGCGTTTTATATGGGCAACAAGATTTTGGTCAAACGCTGTATTGCCGGTCCTGGCAAGTGGGTGGATATTGATGCTGACGGAAATGTGTATGTGGACGGTGAGTTGCTGGATAACCGGTACTTTTGCATGTACGACCACCGCTCTATATCGGTGGATTCCCGCAGCACAACGGTTGCTTGTGCCTCCAATGAACAGATTGTCGGAAATATTCTTTTCCGGGTCCGGCCCCTGCCTGACTTCGGAACATTGAGATAGGAAGGATGGTGATTGGCATATGAAGCAAGATGCTCTGCAAGGCGCAGAGAAATATACTAAGGCACATCAAAGAAAGAAACGCTGGTACATAGTTATGACCGGTCTTGCCTGTGTGGTGGTGTTCTGCACGGTCTACGCATTGATTCTTCCCGCCGTTACCATGGAATCCGGAGTGTTGACCGATGACAGTGCTTACGTGGATAGCATCGCGATTTCTCAGTATGACACGGGTACTGCGCCATTTGATACCAATAATGATCCTGGTAACGATGAAAACGCGAATAATATGATTGTCCGCACCTTTGACACGGTTACTTATAACATTAAGGTAAAATATATGGCTTATGAAAATGGGAAGTATTTCGCAGAGGCTCGGGTAAAGCTGGAATTAGTACTTCCTGTGGATGCAAGTCAGGCGGAATTTGACTTGACTGCCATGGCTTGGATGGAAAACCCTGTGTTGACTACGGAAGAACGAACCGTCGAGGATAAAGCAACGCTATGCCAGGTTCTGACCGGCTATAAGCATCTGCTTCCTTCCGCTAACAACACCTATGTGGTGCCCGGTGAATTTGGTGAGAATGTCACCGTCAATATAAAGATGATGAAAAACGGCGACACTATCGTGCCGATTTTCAGTGCTGCTATGGAGCACAACACATGGGACGGAAAATGCACAAAACATAATA
>JBJEOD010000034.1:0-3713 GCA_051880535.1 Acutalibacteraceae bacterium
CGCGTCGCGGAGCGAGCGGGCAATAATCTCAATAGCCTTGATGTGGAACATATCCGAAAGCTCCCAAGCGCCCTTTGTTATGTAGCCCTCGATAGCGTGGGTAAGCGCGTCCATACCCGTAGCGGCGGTAAGAGCGGCGGGCATTGTAGCCATCATATCGGGGTCAACAACAGCCACAACAGGAATGTCGTGCGCGTCAACGCAGACGAACTTGCGCTTTTTCTCTACATCGGTGATAACGTAGTTAATGGTAACCTCCGCCGCAGTACCCGCTGTGGTGGGAACGGCGATAATCGGCACGCACTTATTTTTTGTGGGAGCAACCCCCTCAAGGGAGCGGACATCCGCAAACTCGGGGTTGGTGATAATTATACCGATAGCCTTCGCGGTATCCATAGAGGATCCGCCGCCGATTGCGACAATGCAGTCAGCACCGCAGGCCTTGAATTCCTCAACACCGTGCTGTACGTTCTCAATGGTCGGGTTGGGCTTAATGTCGGTATAAAGGGTATAGGCTATCCCCGCGTTATCGAGAATATCGGTAACCTTTTTAGCAACGCCGAATTTTACAAGATCGGGATCGGAAGCGACAAAGGCTTTTTTAAAGCCGCGGCTTTTAATCTCGTCGGGAATGGCGTTAATAGCGCCCGCGCCGTGATAAGAGGTTTCGTTTAACATAAATTTGTTCATAAGGGTCACCCTTCCTTCAAATTTTTACCTTTTTATTATACAGCATAATATTTGTTAAATCAATAACAAAATCGTAAACAGTCTATTACTTTTATATAACTTTTATATGACCGCTATCAATAATTTTATTAACTGTTCATTAAGGTCTAAGAAGCCCTTTTCAGCTTTTCAAGAAGCTTTTGTGCGTTACCGTAAGCCTCAGCGGCACCCTTTCGCTCCTCAAGCACCGTATCCGTAACGCGGCGGCAGGAAATTTGAAGTCCCTCGGGCAGCTTACCTAACTGTTCAGACTCGGTTGCCGTGTAAAATCCGTCATCTAATTTAAAAGGCTCGCCTTCAAAAAGTCCGCCTTCTGAAAGCTGTTCTAAATACTTGTAGGAGTCGCTGTCAGTAATATAAAGCATTGCATTTTCGTCGCCTGCTATCATCGCCTGAAGCTTGGCCATCATAGTGTACTGATACTGCGTGTCGCCCGACGATTTTGTAAAGCTTACATTTACCACCTGAACATTTATCTCGCCGTCGCCGTTTATATCCTCGGCGTAATCCGCAAGATAATCGGCTATTTTTCCCGTCTGCTCGTCAAGCACGGCGGTATATGTAAAGTAGACTACCTCAAGGTCGTATTTTGTTCTTGTGGCGCATTGGGTTATTAAAACCGCCAAAACCACCGTAATCGCGGTAATTGCAATCACATACCATTTATACTGAAACCAGAAATTATCCCATTTTTCCTTGGGCGTTTTCGGCACAATTGCAACCTCGCTCGGCTTTGGCGGAGCCTCCATTTCCCCGTGCTGCATTTTTTTAAGCTCCAAAAATTCCTGTCTTGCTCTTCTTTGTTCCTCTAATATTTCATTCGTTTTCTTTTCGGACATCTGCTCACCCTCCGTATGAGTATTAATATACCATTTTATAAGACGGTTTTCAAGCAAACTATCTGTCATTTATGTAAACATTTTTTTAACACGGCACGTCCTTTTTTCATATACTGTACTGCAAAATAAGATTATAAGGGAGAAAAAACAGTCCCTGCTTAAAGCAGGGACTGCCGAATTTCAAAGAAAGCTTAGATTTCAGCGAAATACTTAATGGTGCGAACCATCTGGCTGGTGTAGCTGTTCTCGTTGTCGTACCAGGAAACAACCTGTACCTGATAGGTATCGTCGTCAATCTTTGTAACCATTGTCTGGGTAGCGTCAAAGAGTGAACCGTAGGTGATTCCGATAATATCGGAAGAAACGAGGGGCTCCTCGGTGTAGCCGAAGGAAGCGGAAGAAGCAGCCTTCATAGCGGCATTGATGCCCTCAACGGTAATATCCTTGCCCTTAACAACGGCAACGAGGATTGTGGTGGAGCCTGTCGGAACCGGAACACGCTGAGCAGAGCCGATAAGCTTGCCGTTGAGCTCGGGGATAACAAGACCGATAGCCTTAGCAGCGCCTGTGGAGTTCGGAACGATGTTAACGGCAGCTGCACGTGCACGGCGAAGGTCGCCCTTTCTGTGGGGGCCGTCAAGAACCATCTGGTCGCCGGTGAAGGCGTGAACGGTGGTCATAATACCGCTTACGATGGGAGCATACTTGTTAAGAGTATCAGCCATCGGAGCCAAGCAGTTTGTGGTGCAGGAAGCGGCAGAAATGATCTTGTCCTCAGCTGTAAGGGTCTTCTCGTTTACGCTGTAAACGATGGTGGGAAGATCCTTGCCTGCGGGAGCGGAAATAACAACCTTCTTAGCGCCTGCGTCAATGTGAGCCTGAGCCTTGTCCTTAGAGCAGTAGAAGCCTGTGCACTCAAGAACAACGTCAACGCCGATTTCGCCCCACGGAAGATCCGCGGCGTTCTTTTCAGCATAAATCTTAATAGTCTTGCCGTCTACGGTAATGCTGTCCTCGCCTGCGGATACGGTGTCTGCAAGAGCGTATCTGCCCTGTGCGGAATCGTACTTAAGAAGATGAGCGAGCATAGCGGGGCTTGTAAGATCGTTGATAGCGACAACCTCATAACCCTCAGCGCCGAACATCTGACGGAAAGCCAGACGGCCGATACGGCCAAAACCATTAATAGCAACTTTAACCATTGGAATTACCTCCTTTATTTTTACATTTACTATTTTAACCCATTTTACCTTCATTTTCAAGTAATTTGTTTAATCTTTAACAAATTTTTTATTTTTTATAGATTTTGGCATAATAACCTCGTATGCGGAGGTCATAATATGATATTTTTGCCAAAAGCATTTGAGCGTTATTTGTCCGCATTGCGGCTGTACGTTCAGATGTCGGTTTTAAAAAAGGGCGGCGGCGCAAAGCAATTGGCACAGCTCAAAACAATAAGCCTTGCCGAGGCGTTCTATTTTAAGAACGAGCGCTGTCCCGTTGATATAATAAAGCTTACAAATTCGCTTATGGGCGCGGCGGTTATAATCCTTTTACAAAGAGAAATAAGACTGTCGCTTAAGCTTTTGGGCGGCGGAGTATACCTTGTCAACCGCCGCCTTTTTTCGGCGCTTTTGTCAGAGCTTGCCGCCAAAGCCGAAAACGGATGTGAAATCTCGGTAAGCGTCCAAAGCAACGCCGTTATAATAAAAGCCGCACAGCTCGAACGTTCTGACGTTCTGCCGCGGCTTATTAAAGCTATGAACGGTTTTTTCCTGTATGAAAGGGTGAAAAACACCCTGCTTATTTTTATACCGTGCGAGAAAACCCGCCTTCCCTCGCAAAAAATCGAAAACGAGTGGTGCTATATTTTAGACCGCTTTTCCCCCGTCAACATCTGGCTTTTAAACCAAAGGAACGACCCGCCTTAGCGGAGCTTATAACCCGGCTATAAGCGCCTCGGCGGTTTTCATTCCGTCGGTCGCGGCGGACATTATGCCGCCTGCGTAGCCCGCGCCCTCACCGCAGGGATAAAGCCCCTTGCAGGAAAGGCTCTGCCCGTCCTCCCCCCGCAATATTCTTACGGGGGACGAGCTTCTGGTTTCCGGCGCAGTAAGCACCGCTGACGGGTCGGCAAAGCCGCTT
>JBJEOD010000035.1:0-3707 GCA_051880535.1 Acutalibacteraceae bacterium
CCGTGCGGATCGGTCTTTCCCGAAAAGTTGAAGGGATAAAGATTCGCCGCCGAGCTTGCGGGGAGGACTCTTTCATACTGCGCCCCGAACTGATTCGCGCCCACGGGCAGAACAGACAAAAATCCTTCTTTCTGCCGTAAGGTCAGCCGATCCACCAAAATCTTCGAGCGCGTAAGCTCCATTGCAATCTCGCTCTGCAATTCCCTAAGCGCATCCATACTTTTTGCTTTCAGCTCAATAAACACCGAGCAGTGCAGCAGAGGTTCACGGTTCTTTCTGAGATTGGCAAGCAGCTCGATGACATCCTGCATATTTCCTTCCGCTTCGATGTTCTCATTCATATCGTTGCTGCCGATTTTCAGCTTGTTTCGGCGGGTGGCGTTCTGAATGATTTTGCGCTGTTCCATACTTTCCACAAGGCGGTGGTAAATGCGCACAGTCACACCGCTGCGGTCGGCAAGCTGTGAGAGGATGGCCTGTTCCTCGGTGGAGGGCGGATATTCTCTGATCGCCCACACACAGCGATAGCTGTCTCCTAAAATATAATGGTCGGACTGGAACTTGACGGTGCCGGGCAAAATCATGTCAAAGAAGTCCTTTGTGCGGATTTCTTCTTTTTGTTCCTCTGTCTGAACAATGGGTTTCTTACTCATCTGCATTTTCCTCCGTTCTCACATAATCTCCGAAGCCGTTTCCAAGCTCCATATACTGTTCGCCGTCCTGATCCGGCATTTGCTCTCCGTTTATAGAGGCATTAAAGTAGAGCGCAAGGAAACGCTTGATATCGTCCTTTTTCATACGGCGAACCTCGAAGCCCTGCTCGGATATTGTTTTTGCAATCGTGTTTGTCATCTGAAATATCTGCTCCGGTTTTGCATTTTTACAGCGCCCGATCATCATAAACTGCCGTGCAGTTGCTGTTTCCGTTTGGATACGGTCAAGGAATTCCGCGTCCTTGGCAATGATGCTACGGACATTTTTGCTTTTTTCCTGTTCTTTAAGCTGTTTCAAATACTGCTTATTATCGTCGAAGCATTCGCTGGCGTCGGTACATACGATTTCAAGATCGGGAATCGTTGACAGCACCATCATCAGATGATGGATTTTGATCCCGACATTGGTTTGGGACAATACCGATATATTGGTGGGAGCTACCGAAAAAAATAAGAGCTCGCCGCGGTTTGTGGCAAGCCCGTATTCCGTAAATGATTTGATACCCATCAGCTCCTGAACGGATTGACCTTTTCGCTTGATCTTCATAGACAAATCACCTCCATTCAAAGTGTTGTTGTGTTGAGATAAAATATCTCACTGCGTATTTGATATAGTCGAGCACCGTAGTGTCATCCGCGCGGATCGTTAGAAAACCGTAACCAAGAGTCAGCGCAAGGGGCAGTATAAATCTCGATACGGACACGATCAGCACCGACAGCAACGCCGCTATACTTAGTATTGCAAAATCCTTTAGGCTCCAAAGCCACAGATTGGCGGTAGCCTTTAGGTTTTGCGGATATAAATATTGAGTCATTATATACCTCCCATTTGCGGGCTGTCGCCGTGGAAATCTTCACAGAACTCTCTTGGAGACTGACCGTGTACTTGCCGGATTTTTTCAGTAATCATATCCTTGATCAGCTTTGCCTCGGCATCTGTCGGCTCATAGTCAAAATACGAAGTGCCTTTGTCGCGGCTGATCTCGCACTCGATGCGGAGAGTATCCGCAAAGGGATTGTATTTTCCATACATATTAAGCCATGTGCCGTCCTCCGAGGCGGTGTCAATTCCGAACTTTTTGTCCACATCGAACCATGTTTCGATATATGCCGTGATTTCCTGCCCGATATCGCAGTCTACCTCCAATTCTGAGTCAATTGCGATATCCGACCGTTCCAATTCATTGTTTTCTTTCATGCCGGTTCACCTCCGTTATTTTCCTGCGGCTCTTGCCACGCTGCGTGTCAGGTTGACCGCTGTGGTTGTCGCATGGACAACGCTCATCATATTGACTCTGACACTCGAATCAAGACCGAATTGCTGTGCGATCCTTGGTACTTCATTTGCGGCAAGCATAATGCCAAGCCCCAAAAGCATATTGCCGGGGAAGGTCAGCAGTCCGAGATACAGCAGAGTGGTCTGCATAAATGCCGTTAAACAAATAGCCGCCACTTGTTTGCACCACTGATTGAATCCATCCTGATATCCTCTCGGTACGCTGAACATATACAGAGCGCCCACCGACATCTGAATAAGCAGAATACCGCCTCTTTTGATGTTGGCGAAGAATATCTTGATCACGCAGTAGGCAAAGGCAATCATGGCAAGGATATTAAACAGATTGATTTGAATGTTGTTTGACACTGCAAAGCTGCCCTGCAGCACCGAGGTGCTTTCACCCGCAAGATCAAGGGTTCGCCCGCCTGCGAAAAGTCGCGCGAGGTCATGAGAGAAGGTGTTTTGCAGGCTGATGCAGAACTTATACAGTTCCACAGGTAAAACACCGATAAGCGAGCAGGCAAAAAAGCCTTTGAGGATATTGATTGCGGTGGTTTTGATGTTAGCCCGACCGCATTGGTACTCGACTGCCACATCAAATATGGCTACTACAACACCGGCGACAAAGAGCGACCATCCGAAAAGCGTAAACAGCTTAATTGTTGCTTTAATCCAATCAAGCTCAAAAATGTCCGCACCCATGTTTCCCATCATCGTGAAAAAGTCCGATACGGCTCCGTATATGGTTTCGTAAAACCATTGGAGCATGGTGTTCCAGATGACATTGGATATCTGCTGGCCGAGGGTGTCAAACACACCTCCGATAGCGTCACCGATGCCGGAAAAAATATCTCCTAACCAGTCAAAGATAGGTCATCACCTCCGTTCTGTTTCGACTTATTTACATATTCATACTACCAATTTCCATACTCTCGTCTTGATATATCTCCACATAGCCGAGAACGGTATCGGCAATCTGTGCTTTTTGAGTGGCAGTGACAGGAATATACCATTCGGTTTTTCCGTTATACTCCCAAATGTGCGGCTCGATTTCATCGAGATTATTTCTTTTCTGCTTCCCGATAATGTCCGCAAACTTGAAGGTCTGCTTATCTACTGTGCCGTCCGTGCGGTTGATAACGGTCGCTTGTACGGCGTTATACTGACCGGAGATAAAGGTGGAAATGAGCTGCAGTTTTACCCGCAGTTCATCATCCAGCTTTCCGAGCATTGTCCTGCCACAGAATTTCGCGTCATGGATGATGTCGGTGTCGCCAAACATCGTGCGCATTTCCTTTTCATAGAAATTCATGGCGCACCGTCCTTACAGGATTGACCAGATATACAGCGGTGCGGTAAGGGTAAAAATTAAGCACGCAAACAGGATTGCGGGAGCCGCAAATTCAAACTGACCGTGCTTTCGGTACTCGAAATACGCCGTACCGACCTTCACAAAAAACAGGATCGCCAGGATCATATCCACCGCCGGAAACACGACATTATTGACGACCGTCTTGACCTGCGACTGCGCTGTGTTCCAAGTGTTTTGGATCGCGCCCGCCACATCGCCGGCAGCAAAGGCAGTGACCGAGAAGGCAGAAACCAAAACCGCCATAATCGCAACACAGAGCAGAATTCTAATGGATTTCTTTTTCATGGATTTTTTCCTCCTAATACTTTCTTGATTTCAGATTCTCTGATTTTACGGGTTTTTA
>JBJEOD010000036.1:0-3704 GCA_051880535.1 Acutalibacteraceae bacterium
CGCTTTGTTTAGGTTAATACTCTGAATAAAACTCCGTCATATCATCGAGTCGCAGGCAGGCAAACCGTTTTCACACTTGTATTTTTTCATAACCTTACTGAGAATAAATCGGGGCATTAAAAATACAGAGGACAGTCTGTCTGCCTGTGCTTCGGAAAACGACAGCAGCTCTCTTTGTTCTTCGACGGTATAAATCCGTTCGGGATCAAATTCATTATGAAAGCAGGCCACATCCTGCATCGGATTCTGCTTGGCAATAATGCAATGTGCACCCTCATGTCCGAGCGTGAATCTACGGCGGCTGCTTTCGTTTTCGTTAAGTAATATCTTGTCCAAAACAGCGGTGTTTTTTGGGAATACTACCTGTATCCTCTTATGGTCACGAACTATCCACAGCGGCCGCTTGCCGTTTGAAAGGAATGCAATCTTATTGGGATCATCTTCTGCGATGGTTTCGTAAACTACAGTTAGTCCGATATAGTCGGTAACCAAGCCCTCGATGTCTACACAAAGTGCATTGTACCGTTTTGTTTTGCCGACATACGCTTTGACAATGGTTTCACCGAGCTCCTCCAACTCATTGTATGAAATATAGCTTCTCATCCTGTGTCCACCTCCGGCTCAATTGACTCCACATACCATGTGTCGCCAACTCGATATAGATATTTTTCCGCACTACCGATAAGTACCGTGTAGCGAATTCCTTTAAATTCATCCTCGGAAGTACAAGAGTGTAAAGTCTTTTTTATCTTCCATACTCTGCCGTCGTGCCAATGGATGCAGACAGGTCTTACGGCACCTCCGTCGATAACCTGATAATCAACCTTTACAAATACCTTTCCCATTTTATAATGCCCCCATTCTTCCGACCGTTAAAGACTTTTAATTACATTCTGAGCCACGCCCTGAATAAAACAATTATCAGTGTAGATGTCTTTCATACTGCTGTTTTCGGGATGGAGGCGGACGCATTTACGCTTTTTGTCTATGTAAAACCGTTTGAGAGTGGTTTCGTTATCCACCAGTGCGACAATGATATCTCCCTCGTTTGCGGTATTCTGCTTTCTGACCACAACAAGATCGCCGGGTTCGATTCCTGCCTCTATCATGGATTTTCCTCTTGCGCGAAGAATGAAAAATTCACCGCTGCCGAATATAGCGGTCGGCAGAGCCACATATGCCTCGAAGTTTTCTTCCTCGTATTCAGGTTCGCCGCAGGCGATAGAGCCGAGGATGGGAGAAAGAACTATATCGGCGTCTGCTTTATTTGTTACGGCAGTTTCAACCGTCTTTCCGTCGTAAGTGAGCATTCCTCTCTTGTCCATATCCCGCAGATAACCGTGTACCGTACTTCTTGCACAGCCAACCTCTGCAGCAATCTCGCTGATGGAGGGAGAGCGACGGTTGGCGAAGTAGAAATCCTCGACCGTTTTTTTGATCTGTTCCATTGTATCCTCGCTTTTGTATCGCATAATAAATCCTCCGATTTTTTAATCCGAACGGCTTGTTCGGGATAGGCTCATTATAGCACAGTCGAACATATGTTTCAATAGTTTTCTGTAAAATTAAATCGGGATGGGTTCGTTTCAACCCATCCCGAATATTTCAATGTCTATTCTGCCTTATTTATAGCGGTTTTCAGCCGTCCGGCATATTCTTCTCTGACAGCCGGCGGAGAGAGAATTTCAACCTTTTCGCCGTATGTAAATACCCAAGCATAAAAAGTGGGGCTTACGGACACCTCAACGGTGACTGTAAAGTGATTGTAATCATAGACTTCTGTTTGTACATTCTCGCCGAAGCGATCAATGATGTTCTTCATCATACTGTTTTCGCATTTCAGCTCTACGGTACAGAGCTGCCCATCGTACATAGAGAATACCTTACGGCAGAAGGAAGCAATGTCATAGTCGTTCGGCTTTGGTCGGTATGCCTCATTCGACAATGTCGGGCGGTACATCCGATCTACTCGGAATTTGGCCACCATTCCGTGGCTTTCAGACCAGCCGAAAACATAATAGGCGTCATTGCACCAAACCATATCATAGGGAGAGAGGATATATTTCTTTCCGTTATGCTTGTATACCTGTTTCTTTTCCGCGGTGTATTCGATATATTTGAAGGTTACGGTTTTCTCAGTCTGAATTGCTGTATACAGTGTATCCACGGAATAAAAGACCGTCTCGTTTTCGGTCTTTGCCTTACCGTCCACATAGAGGCTTCGTTTCAGGAGATCGCCTTGATGCGGGCTTGCAAGGGACGACAGCTTTCCGATCAGCTCCATACTTTTCTTCGGGGAGAGGAACTTTGCTGCCTGCACCGCATCCACCAACAGTTTCAGCTCCGCAAGCTCCAAATGCCTTGTGCCGATGAAGTATTCGTTTTGACGGCTGCGGTTGCATACGATGTCAATCCCGATACTTTGAAGCTCGGCAATATCCTCGGTTACCGTTTTTCTTGTCGTAACGATACCGAAGGAGGCGAGGTGTTCAATTATATCGTTCGTGGTGACAGGATTAGCCTCGTCGGAGCAGTCCCACAGATATTTTAAGATATATATTGTTCTGTCTTTTGCGGTCATATTATTTTTTCCTCAGTCTGTTATGTATGCTATATTATACTATATCCTCGGCATTATTACAACATTTTGCAGATGATGTACTCCAAAAAAGAAGAACCGTAAGGCTTGAAAAGCAGAATACGGTTCCGTTATGTATCTTTGTCGAATTAATTGCATTTCTGTTCTTCGTACTGTTCGAGAAATTCACCAAAAACAATGTTCTCGGCCTTTTTGCAGGCAGCAACTGCGTCATCGTAATTTTTAAAATATCCGAGTCTTTGTCTCTTACGGCGAAAGATGATGATCGCTTCCCACTTTCCCTGACGTCTGTCAAAATATACACCGCGGCATCCGCTTGTGTTTGCGGCTGACGGCGTCATATCCTTAATTTTCGCAAGCTGTGTACCGTCAACATATCCGGCGTTTTCCCGTGCGCAGGCAGCATTATGCTTGGCGGCACATTCCGCACAGCTATTCTCTGCGCCCGAAGTCAATGTATCTGTTGCTTTATAGGTGACATTACCACAATCGCATACACATTCCCATAGGCGAACCTGTCTTTTGCCGCGGCTCATATATCGATCCGAGCGACCGATAACGGTTAATTTACCAATGTGCTGTCCGGTCAGATCACAAAGCTTTTTGCACCCACAGCTTGTTGTATGACCGCGCAGGAGATTTTTTCCGAATACAACCCTTTCATTTCCGCAGTCACATCGGCACAGCCAATAGTCACCGCCTGTTTTGCATTGCGGTGGTTTTTCAGTTTTCTGTAAAACGACCAGCTTGCCAAAGCGCTGACCGCATAAATCTTTTTCTCTCATTGCCGTTCTCCATTTCGGCGGGCGTAAACCTATATCTATGGTGAACACCAGTCTTGGCAGTTCATATTCGATACGGCTGCGTTTCTCCTTGATTCTGCGGCTTACCGACTTCACCTCTCGGTTATACAAAAAGACGGCAAGGAACAGTACCACGGGACTAAGCATCGGGAATATGAAAAGCATGGGTATGGCAAATACGCCTATAAGCAGCCCTTTTACAATGGCGTTTGCCTTGAACATTTCGGGGGATATATCCATTTGTGCCGTTTTCAGATCGGCTTCAAGCTGCGCCCGTTTGAATTCGTTGAGCCTTAACTTTC
>JBJEOD010000037.1:0-3668 GCA_051880535.1 Acutalibacteraceae bacterium
TTTACTTATGATACGATAAGGGAGGAACCTATGATGATCAGGGAAAGCCCTGCTTTTCAATTATGATGATCGACAATCTCTCACAGCAGGGTGGAAATATGGACCCTGTTAATCCTGTGGCGGGCGGTCTTGCGCTGTTTGCCGTAGATCTTGAAGACGGCGAGATTCGTTTTGAAAATGACGGTATTGATTACAATGCCAATAATCAGTTGAGGTATATGAAGGACGGCACCGTGCTTTTAAAGGACGATAAGCTTAAATATGACAATATAAAGGATAAAAAGTTTGAAATATCCTTCCACGAAGCCGCAAACCGCGATTATGAGGTTTGGGTCACTATAGAAGGAAAAGATACCATAAAATCCACGCAGAACATAACCGAAATTATGCGTGAAAAAGTTACATATTTTTCGGATTTGGATAACATTTATGTAGCGCTCTCCAACGGAAGAGGTAACACAGGCACAACCAAGCTTGATTTCACAGCAATCGGTCCGATTGAAAAGCAAACCTCCTCGGATGACGGTGAGTTAAACTGGTTTGCGCCGAAATCCACATACGGTTTTATTTCTACAAATGACCTTACAAGCTGGTGGAGTGGAAATCTGGAACTGTCAAACCTGCCGGAAAACGGCGGAATCCGTTGGAAATGCCAGCATAACGGCGTAGGTATGCGTCAGGGCTGGAAGCAGAGCTTTGCACTCGATGGATTATCACTTAAATTTACAGGACTTGAAAATCCTAACGGAAAGGCCTCCTTCTTAATTTATTTAAGCGATTCGTCGTCGGGAAATATGGATCCCAACGCTTCTGATTGTATGTCCTGTGCGCTTATCGCGCTCGATACCGAGGACGGCGAGCTTCGCTTTGAAAACGACGGTGCGGTGCCGCGTGTGTCGGACGGTGCATATCGTATTTCACAAGACGGTACGGTACTCATTAAAGATGATCTACTTAAATACGATTCTCTAAAGGGTAAGGATTTTACGGTTAACTTCTCTAAAGGAGAAGGAGGCTATAACGTCGAGGTCAAGGTCGGAAACGAAAGCGTTACGGGCTTGTTGACCGATGAAATGATCGCAAAAATAGTAAATTTAAAAATGCTTGACCGCGTTTATGTCGGACTTGGCAACAACAACGGAAACCAAGGCTGGACAACCGTTGACCTTGTGGGAATCGGACCTATTCAGAAGACCGAAATCTCACGTAAGGAGCTTACCGTGGGTGATGTCGCAGGGCAGAATCACTGGCCTGATAAGCTTGCGTTTGATAATTCTCCGACAGGCGGTTTGCGTTATACCTTTACCAATGCTTTCCGTAATGTAAGGCTCGGAATTAACGACGCCGCGTCTCTCAACGGAATGTATTTAAAGCTCAACAACATTACAATGAATAATTCCGTTACCCCGAGAATTTTACTGGTATTCAGCGCTACTAAAGACGATGAGGCAAAGGACGGAATGTTCGCTTTCATACTCGATACAGACGCGGGAACCTTAAAGCTTAACCGCACCAGAAATCTCTTAAGCGGTGAGACAGCCGAGGATGTGCTTATTTCAAGCGAGGCGCTGAAATATAAAAATGTTGTCGGAAGGACCGTGATTCTGCGCACCTTTGCCGATGAAAACGGCGGCTACAAGGTTAGCGTAAGGATAGGAAGCGACGCGCCGCTTGAGGGTGTTATAACAAGCGATATGCTTGCAAAAAGCACTGCCTTTACAAGCTATGACAACGCATTTCTTACAATTCATCCGGGTGTAATGCAGGGCGCAGGTCTGGACGAGAGCTTTTCAATTGATATTGTGGAATACTGGTCGTCGGTCGTAAGCGCCGATATGGTAATAAGTGCAATTGACGCTATAGGCGAGGTAAGCCTTGAATATGCGTCGGCTTTGCGTAATGCACGCGATTTATACGATCAGCTTCCCAATGCGGATAAGCTTGATGTAACAAATGCGGTTAAACTGTTTGAAGCTGAAGACAAGTTCGCAAATCTGGCAAAAGCGGCAGATAAGAGCTTGATTATTATGAACAGAGGAAACTCGAAACATACAGCCTCTACCAACCCTGAAGTTGTAAGTGCGATCGAGGACTGGAAATCAATGATGAGGCTTGAAACGCTTGCGAGCGGAGGAGTACGCTATAACTTTACGGGCAGCTCGCTGAACGTCCGCGACGGATATGCGGGAAATGTAGATCTTGGAGGACTGTATCTCCAGTTCGACCGCTTTACCGCTCCGAAAGCCGAAAACGCAAAGTTTACACTGATGATAGGAAACGGCAGTCATTTCGGCGTAGAATACAGCGATAAAAGAAAAGCGTATCCTTTAACATTCGTGCTCGACCCCGCTTTAGGCACTATTACGGTAATGCCCAAAAACGAGGTTGTAATTACAAGCGACGCGCTTAAGCTTGAAAATTTAACGGGTGAGCGCTTTAGCTATGAATTTGAAGACCGTGCAGATGGCGGCTACGATTTGACTGTCAGGATTAAAAATCAGGAATTAAAGGGTGTTATCAGCAGCGAAGCGGTTGACGCGGCAATTACTCTTACGAAAGCCGACGAGTGCGGAATTATCCTTACCTCTTGGGAAAGCGGAACTACTTTCTCTCTTGATTTCATAGGTTTGAAGCAGACAAAATTGACCGCAGACGATGTTATGGCGTTGATCGACGCGATAGGTCTTGTAGGTATCGACAGCGGCGACGCTATAAACACAGCGTTAGACGCTTACACCTCTCTTGCCGATAAGGCAAAAACTCTTGTTGAAAATTATGATACGCTTGTCGCCTTGAATAATTATTATTTGGGCCTTGATTACGACACTATGATTTCTGATGCCGAGGAGCTTATCGGTGAAATCGGCAAGGTCGGATTTAAGAGCGGCGAGGCAATTCGCAATGCAAAGCTGGCTTATGACAGGCTTAATGCCTCACAGCAGGCGAAGGTATCAAACGCCTCAGTTCTTCAAAAGGCAATCAGCGACTATGAGGCGTTAACATCAGACAAGATTATTTATGAAAGCTATGCATACCCCGTGAATTTGAGGTTTACCAGTACCTCCGGTATGGGTGAATGGTGGCAGTACACAACCTTCAATATTGTCGAGAATAAAGCGCTTCGCATCAATTTCGAGAAAGCTATCCGTGATGTTCGTAACGGTCCCTCTACCGCAAAATCTTTAGACGGACTGATTATCCGACTCGCAAATATTACGCCGGACGAGGAAGGGGACGGCACCGGTACAAAGCTTTCTTTACAGATCGGAACACGCGATAACAATTATCGCGGCGGTGTAAACCTGACGGCGTTTGCATTGGTGTTAGATACCTACGAGGGTGCGATTTACGGCTATCCCGGCAACCGTTTTATGATTCAGGACGACGCTCTGAAGCAGACTAATATTGAAGGCAAGGAAATTATAATGCGGGTTGACAAGACCGAGGAAGAGCTTTACCGTATCCAGATACAGGTGGCGGGAAAAACGCTTTACACCGTTATACCCACCTCGCTTATTGACAATTCCACAATCGATTTAAACCCTGATTCGGTTAAGATTGCGCTTTCTCCTTGGGTTAATAATGACGACGGACTAACCGACAACAGCTTACATACCTTCTCAGTAGACTTTTTAAGCTGCCAGTCTACAGGCAAGTATGCCTTTGAG
>JBJEOD010000038.1:0-3661 GCA_051880535.1 Acutalibacteraceae bacterium
ATAACGGGTCGGGTCCCAAGAATGATGAGAAAGCACCTGCGCCCTCCCAGCCTTTGGCACCTTCAACCATAGCCAGTGAATGTGTTGCTTCAAGAAGACCGCCGTTTGCTTTGAGTACGGCCAGGATAACCGCGACAATACCGCCGAGCATGATAAGACCCTGAATAAAGTCGTTGATGGCAGTAGCCATATAGCCGCCGATAAGAACGTAAATACCTGTCAGAACAGACATAACAATAACGCATACCGAATAGTCAATTCCGTTAAATGCCATGGAGAAAAGTCTGGAAAGACCGTTGAACAATGATGCAGTGTAGGGAATCAAGAAAATGAAAGTAATGACAGATGCGGCAACTTTCAAGCCCTTTGATTCATATCTTGCACCGAAGAAGTCGGGCATTGTTTTTGAACCGAGGTGCTGTGTCATAATTCTTGTTCGTCTTCCGAGAACGCTCCAGGCAAGAAGTGAGCCGATGAAAGCGTTACCAAGACCTATCCAAGTTGAAGCCAAACCGAAGTTCCAACCGAACTGACCTGCATAACCGACAAAAATAACGGCTGAAAAATAGGATGTGCCGAAAGCAAAGGCGCTCAGCCAAGGGCCGACTGTGCGGGAGCCCAGAACGAAGCCGTTGACATCTGTTGCGTGTTTTCTTGACCTGATACCTATGCCAATCATCAATGCAAAGAAGCATACGATCAAGCAAGAGGTAAGAATCATAGTCGTTTTCATAATATTAGTCCCTCCAAAAAGAATTTACTATATTTTTCATGAACTCAGCGTTCGTTTTGGTCCGCTACCAAATGATCGGCACCGTACATTTTACGAAGCAGAGGCTTTTCAATTTTTCCTGTAGGATTACGCGGAACATCTGCAAATATAATCTTGCGCGGACGCTTATATCTCGGCAAATCCAGGCAGAATTCGTTGATCTCTTCTTCCGAAGATTCCATGCCGTCTTTTATTTTGATAATAGCGGCGGCAATTTCACCCAGTCGCTCGTCCGGCAGACCGATGACGGCGACATCACTGACTTTGTTGAATGTTCTGATGAAATCTTCAATCTGAACAGGATAAAGATTTTCGCCGCCTGTGATAATCACATCTTTCTTTCTGTCAACCAGGAAGATGAAACCGTCTTCATCCCTCATAGCCATATCGCCGGTATAAAGCCAACCGTCTTTAAGGGTGTTAGCCGTAGCTTCAGGGTCGTTGTAGTAACATTCCATCACACCATCGCCCTTTAAGCAAAGTTCGCCGACATCCTGACCGGTAACCTCGTTGCCGTTTTCGTCAACGATCTTGACTTGCCATCCGTAGCCGGGAATACCAATTGCACCGACCTTATGTATGTTCTCAACGCCGAGGTGTACGGCACCGGGTCCGATGGATTCGGACAAGCCGTAGTTCGTATCGTACTGATGATTGGGAAAGTATTCAAGCCAGTGCTTGATAAGACTCTGAGGAACGGGCTGTGCGCCGATATGCATTAACCGCCAATGTGAAAGGTCATAGTTTTCCAACTTGAGTTTACCTGAATCAAGAGCATTGAGAATATCCTGCGCCCAGGGTACCAACAACCAGACAATACTGCACTTTTCTTTCGAAACAGCGTCTAAGATGAATTCAGGCTTTGTGCCCTTGAGCAATACCGCCTTTGAACCGCTGATAAGAGAACCGAACCAATGCATTTTTGCGCCTGTGTGGTAAAGAGGAGGAATACAAAGGAACACATCGTCGTGCTGTTGAGAATGATGATTCTGCTCAACTCTGCAAGAATGAATCAAAGACCTGTGCTTATGAAGAATGGCTTTGGGGAATCCCGTTGTGCCTGATGAAAAATAAATGGCGGCATAATCGTCTTCAGTAAGAGGAATTCCGGGATTCAGACTGCTACAATCTGCGGTGAGGTTATAATAGCTTTCCGCAAAAGAAGGACAGCCGTCGCCGACATAGATTAACAGTCTGTTGTTGCTGATTTCATCTGCGATTTTCTCAACTCTGCCGATGAATTCAGGGCCGAAAACCAACATATCCGACTCGGAAAGTTCAACGCAGTACTTGATTTCGTCTGCAGCGTAACGGAAGTTAAGCGGAACAGCCATAGCGCCGGTCTTGAGAATACCGAAGTAAATCGGCAGCCATTCAAGACAGTTCATAAGAAGAACGGCAACCTTGTCGCCCTTGCCGATTCCAAGTCCGATAAGAGCGTTTGCAAAACGGTTTGCCTTTTCGTTGAACACCACCCAGCTTATCTCCGTTCTGTAATATGAACGGCTTGTCGACTCGACCAATTCGTAATCTCTCCAGGTCATTCTTCTGCTGTCCTGGATTTCCGGGTTGATTTCAACCAGTGCGATTTCGTTGGACAGTTCTTTACTGTTCTTCTCTAACAAATCTACAATTGTCATGTTTTCACCTTTTAAAAATAGTATTTTGTGATATAATAACTCCGATAATAAAAATTAGGAGCGTTTAAAATGATTATTGATTTCCACACCCATACATTTCCTGATAAGATAGCGGCACAAACGATCGCATATCTTTCCGAGAAAGGACAAGTAAAGCCATACAGGGAGGGAACGCTTTCTGCTTTAAAGACTTCCATGAAAAAAGCGGGAATTGATTACTGCGTTGTACTTCCCGTTGCCACCTCTCCCAAGCAGGTTGATTCGATTAACCGCTTGTCCTTTGAATGCAATGGCAAGGACGGCATTATTTATGCGGGAGCCATTCATCCCGACTGTGATAACATAGAAGAAATTCTTGACCGAATCAAAGAAAACGGTTTGTTCGGGCTGAAAATTCATCCCGATTATCAGGGTGTGTATTTCGATGATCCGAAATATATAAGAATTCTGCGCGAAGCCGCAAAGCGTGATTTAACGGTAATAACCCATGCGGGTGTGGATGTAGGCTATAGGGGTGATGTTCACTGTACACCCGATATGGTTTTGAAAGTACTCGATGAACTGCAGGGAATCATTGACGGCAAACTGGTTCTTGCTCACATGGGAGGCTGTGATTTGCCTGATGAGGTAATTGAAAAGCTTGCGGGCAAGCCTGTCTATTTTGATACGTCATTTGTATTGGACCGCTACCATGAAAAATGCAGAGAAATCGTCGAAAAACACGGCTTTGACCGTATCCTTTTTGCAACCGATTCTCCGTGGAGCAGCCAAAAGCAATTCATTGATTTCATCAAAGATTACAGATTCTCAAAGGAGAATGAAGATAAGATTTTTTACAAAAACGCGCTGAAAATTCTAAGAACGATTTAGTGCTTTAAAGCGGATATGTGTATTTTAACATCTTTTCGCCTAAAAGTCAATTAAATCGACATTTCTCGCTGTAGAATTTATCGCTTTAAAATAGTATAATATATACAAAAAACAAGTCATTGATAAAAAACAATATCGTTTCTTTATCAATGACAAGGCCTATAAAGAACTTTTTATTTGACAAGTATTCTCTCAATCTTATTTTTTAAAAGTTTTGAAAAGAATTTAATGACAAATCCCGTGAGAACCGCGGAAAGAATGGTACCCTCGCGTGTGCCGACAATCTTCATATCAAAGAATAAAAGCGACAGAATGACTGAAAAAGTGACACAACTTATATCAAATACAACTTTTATTTTGCCAATTTCCGTTTTTGTCT
>JBJEOD010000039.1:0-3659 GCA_051880535.1 Acutalibacteraceae bacterium
GTAACCCGATTTCATAGTCCAATCGCTGCCGTTTTGTACTGCTGACGCACCGGTGGCCGGTGTAATCTTATTGGCGCCGCCGGTATAGATTCCCATGGCGTAATTCTTTTTGGTAAACACGCCGTCTGAGCAGCTATACTCCCACCAAGCGGCATAGCTTGAGCTTGTCTGCGGTTCGGGCGGAATGGTATATCCAGACGGTGCCGCTTTTTCAAACTGCGTATCCGGCGTGACATACTTGGTATATTTTACTGTGGAATATTGCCTTGATACCAAATTGTAATATACGCCGCCGTCCAGAATATCCGCCTTGATGGTCACGCGATTAAGCAGGATTCCTTTCGGCACTTTCCACTTAAAATATACAAGGTTTTTATCGTTGGCGGGGACAACAGCCTGCGTTTTGGTCTTTGTGACAAGCAATCTTCCGCGATAGTCATACACACGGAAACGGACGGTTATATTTTGGCTCTGCGTATA
Organism: Acutalibacteraceae bacterium; assembly: GCA_051880535.1. GTDB lineage: Bacteria > Bacillota > Clostridia > Oscillospirales > Acutalibacteraceae > UBA737. The sequence goes on from JBJEOD010000039.1 coordinate 481, forward strand.
ATCGTCTGAGGATTTGTTTTTCAGCCAATAACTCGTTATGACATCCGTTTCCTCACGGTATGAGGCATTCGGTACAATGGGCGTAAGCGTCAGCGGATGATTGGATTTGCAGTTCAGCACCATCGTATTGTTTGTTCCGTCGCTTTCATTTGCCGTGTTATAGAGTCCTGCGCCTTCCAGATATACGCCGCCCCAAACGGTAAAGTTTCGACGGTTGGGAACAACGAAGGAACTGCCGTTTACGCAGATTGAGTTATTGGCGGGCATCTCATATACGCCGTCTATTTTCGACTTATCGTCGTTGTAGCCCTCCACATATACCGTGCAGTCGGTATTGTTGCGATAGAAATACTGTACCGTTACTTTCTGCCCTACATCGAGATCGGTCGGATCGAGGTAATATCCGTTTTCGTCAATCAGCTTAATGTCATACAGCTCGACATCGGCCTTTACGATGGGTATTTCGATCCAAGTATCTTCTTTGGTGTGCGTCCCGTCCGTGTTCCATTGGCTGGTCAGCTTAAAGCGCATAACATTTCTTCCGCTTCCGCTGTTGTCCGGTACACGGACATAGCCGAGTGTGCTGTAGGCATTCACGGGAGAGGTTTTGCTCATCGCCTTTTTACTAAGCGACAGATCCGTACCGTTTACAGTGTCGGGAGTACAGCGAATCCATCCTGAGCTGCTCCATTTGTGCATGGCTGCCCACAGATCGTCATAGGAAGTCCATGTGTTATCTGTGGTGAAGGTATACTTCGCCTTGACCTTTTGCCCGACATATACCTTGCCGGACAGTCCCGCCGATCCGTTGTGTGCCATCTCTGTGCCTGCGTAACCATACATTGTTACCTGATAGCGATGGAGCGTTGGCTGTACCGGGATATAGAAGGACTTCTCAGCGCCGTATTTCAGTACCGTGCCGCTGGAATTGATCCAATCCACACGGGCTTTGACTGTGTAATAGCTTCTGCCCTCGGCAACGGTTTTCGGATCAAGCTGCACATCATACCAGGTGTTGCTGTTTGACCATACATTTCGGGATACAGATCCGCCGCCGTCGATCCACACTGTCTGCTTGACATAGCAGTTTTCGGATTCTGCGGGGAAATTCAGAGCAAACCACACGGTATCGCCGTTTTTCGGGTATCCGTGACCGTAGGTCCAGTTGGCAAAGGAATTACCGTAGCTGATGCCGTAGTGATTGTTATTCCGCACACTTTTTGATCCCGGCCATGCTTCGCACAGCTTGACGGACAGTGCAGGAGTAAAGTCCGGCTTGGTTTCCGTGTAGGCGATGCCTACACCGTAGCCCTTGTTGATAATATCATAAAAAGTCAGACGGCTTGAAGCGGCGGATACGCCTGTCCATAATCCCTGTCCGTCCGGTGTGAAAAGCTCGTTGGGATAATACCGGTTGGTATAGTTAGAAATAAAGCCCCAGCTTGCAGGCGTTGCTGATGAGCCGCCGTTACTGCTTGCACCGAGAATATGCTTACCGTATATGGCAATCTCAGTGACCGTCAACGCATGGTAAACGCTTTCCAAGCGGACATCGTAAATCGGCTCTACCAAAATCTTGTCGCCGTTTTTCAGCCCTGCTATATTTCCGGCGTTCAGCAGGGACAGAACCTTATTCAGATTGGTTGTGTTGTTCTGCCATGTTCCCATGCCGCTCGGCGCAGGGAGCGAGGTGGCAAAACCGCAGTCCGCTTCCTTATAGCAGTTCGTTGTATTCTTGGAAGTGGAAAATCCTGCGTTCTGATTGTTGATAAGCTGTTTCTTATTGTACTTGGTTGTAAATTTATAGGCATTCGAGTATTCCGAATTTCCGTAGGAAGTATTGCGGAATACATCGATTACCTTGCTGACCTTGTTTGATCCGCTTTTATCAACAACGCTGAACCGATAGCCGATGCAGTTGTCACCGTCCGTTCGGATGGCGTATCCGTTCGGTCCTGCAGAGGTCGTATTGCCGCCGCCGCCCTGAGAGCTTCCGTCCCATGACAGAGCGCTCACGGAAATCACGAAGGAGGATAAAAGCGTAGCCAATACAAGGAGCATTGACAGCACCCTGATTGTCTGTTTCTTCATATTGTTCACCTTTCCTTCCAAATATAAAGGACTTAACCGCATGGTGTCGGTTAAGTCCGATTGGGTGTCTATTTTGATTTATCCGCAGGTATGGCAAGTCCAGGCTTCTACATACTTTCCGCAGTTGGGGCAGTTGTCGGCGTTTACGAACTGGACGCAGGTGCCGCCTGAACCGTCCCCGCATTTCTTTCCGCATTCCTGACAGTAGACAGCGGGGTCTTTCTTAATATCATACTTTGGGCAGAGCTGCGGGAAGTATCCTGCGTTGCCCCATTCGTCCGTACCGTAGAAGGATGGGCAGGAGTGCGATCCGCAGTAGGGACAGCCCTGTAGTTCAAGATTCTGCACATACGCATGGGTTTCGGGACTGTCGCAGTGATGACCGCTAACCGAGCAGCTATACTTTTCCGGTTCCGTGTTTCCGCCGATGATCACCCCGCCGCTGTTTTCCTTTTCTTCTGTCGGTTCTTTCGGTGTTACGGCAGATGCACCGGTTTCTGCTTTATTCTGCGGTGATGCCGACGAAGTATCGTCTGTCTGTTCATTCGGCGTAAGGACGGTTGCGTCATCCGGAATTTTATCGATGGTCATATTCGTTTTTTCGGTTTCATCTCCCGATGTGTCTGTCGGCTCGGTATCCTGCGGTTTTTCGATGACAACGCTTTGTGAGGGTGCGGAGGTGTCATCGGGAGTGGTTTCTTCCGGTGTGCGGTGTCCCGCTATCAGCACAGCGCAGAGGATAACGGCTACGATTCCTGCAAGGGTTGAACCTGCGATGATTAAAATTTTCTTTTTGTTTTTCATTTTGCATTCCTCCTAAAATTTATCTTTGAATTTGGACTCTACTCTGATCGGGACGGTTACTTCCGTGACTCTGACTCCGGCGAAGTACAGCGGAACTGTCATACTGTATTCCGCCGCGATTTTAAGGCTGTAATCCTCTGTAAACACAATCCTCGGTTTCGTCAGGCGGTACAGTTCGTTGCCGTCCTCATCGTAAGAATATAACAGGTTTCCCGACAAGTCCAGAGAGTTGTAGGAAGAAAATTCGGAAATATATTCGGAATTATCAACAGACTCCGTATAAT
>JBJEOD010000040.1:0-3608 GCA_051880535.1 Acutalibacteraceae bacterium
AGGGCATATCCGCCTTGATAAATTTGGTCCTGTCGGCTATGGCAAGTCGGGCTCCTTTGAGGGTTTTTGCAGCGGCGGGGGACTCGCACAGTTAGGCTATATGAAAGCTCTCGAAAAGGCACAGTGCGGCGAATATCCTATGTATTTTAAAAAGGGTATGACCGCGGCGGACGTTACGGCTAAAACGGTTGCCGACGCCGCCGAAGCGGGGGACGAAACCGCGCTTGAGGTTTACCGCATATGTGGTGAATATTTAGGCCGTGGACTTTCGGTTGTAATTGATTTGCTCAACCCCGAGGTTATAGTAATAGGCAGTATTTTCGCAAGGAGCAGAAATCTTTTGTGGGAGCCGGCAAAACAGGTAATTGAAAAAGAGGCATTAAGCCTATCGGCAAATTGCTGTCGGGTTGTTCCCGCCGAGCTGGGGGAGAAAATAGGGGATTACGCCGCTGTTGCTGCGGCATTGCTTTAAGAGATGGCATTATGTTGTTATGAGGTGCGTGATTTTATATGTCAAAAATTATGGATTTGCTTGAAAACAAACTTAATAACAGTCAAAAAGCAATTATTATGTTTGTGGGCGACAGCATAACCTATGGTATGTCCTACTGCTCCTTGGAAGAAACATACTGTGCCTACCTTACTAAAATGTTGGCAGACAGTTTTCCTAATGCAGAAGTTGTGAGATATGACGGTAAAGGCAATAATGAAAACAGTCCTATTGGAGGTTATGAAAAACCGATATCTGTCCAGAAAGGTAAAACAGGAAAACTTACTGTAGTTAAATGCGGTGTAGGAGGCGATACTGTACGCAGAGCCTTAAACCGTTCTGACGATTTTACAGGAAGTTTTATGGGCGAATATATTGATGCCTATTTTTTGATGTTTGGAATCAATGATTCGTTAAAGGATGATCCTTTGAAATTTATTACGGTTGAGAAATTCTATGATGATCTTAATGAACTTCACAATCTTTTGCGGCATACAAATCCCGAGGCGGAAATTGTGTATTTGACTCCTACATACGGTGATAACGGTGACAGTAGAGAAAGCTGTCTGGATTCCTATAGCGAGACTATGAAAAAACACGCATACGAAACAGACTCAATGCTGATAGATACGCATAATCTTTGGATGGAGCATCTGGTAGTAGGCGGAGAAAATCGTGGTCAGAGGAATTGGCTTGTTTCAGATCCGTGGCATTTTTCTCCGATTGGAAGCTACGAAACAGCGAAGTATATTTTTAATGAATTAAATAAGTAATAAGGTGAGATTATGTTGAATGAATTGTTGGAACGTTATCCGTCACTTGTTGGTTGCAAAAAGGAAATTGAAAAAGCCGCAAAAGCTATTATAGAGTGCTATGAAAAGGGCGGAAAATTACTCCTTTGCGGCAACGGAGGAAGCTGTGCCGACTGCGAGCATATTGTCGGTGAGCTGATGAAGGGCTTTTTAAAGAAAAGACCACTTTGTGAAAGCAAAAGAGCGGATATGAAAAGCAAATGCGATTTAGTTGACGATGAGTTATTAAGCAAATTGCAGAGCGGACTTCCCGCGATTGCAATTCCCTCGATAACGGCGCTTAATTCCGCTTTCTGCAATGATGTTGACCCTGAGCTTGTTTATGCTCAGCCGCTTATGTCCTTAGCAAAAGAAAATGATATACTTATAGGTATCAGCACATCTGGCAACTCAAAAAATGTTTTCGGCGCGGTTAAGGTAGCAAATGCGCTTGGAATTAAGGTTATAGGACTTACAGGCAAAACAGGTGGGAAGCTTAAGGAAACCGCCGACATATGCATATGCGCCCCCGAAACCGAGACCTTTAAGATTCAGGAGCTTCATCTGCCGATTTATCACTATCTTTGCGCGGCGACAGAGGAACATTTCTTTAAAGAATGAATCAGGTGTAATATTATGCAATTAACAGGATTAAAAATTAATTTTTTGGGAGATAGCATCACAGAGGGTGCATGCGCTTCAAAAATGGAAAACCGATATGTTAATTTAATCGCCGCAAAAACAGGAGCTGTTTGCAGGAATTACGGAATAGGCGGCACAAGACTTGCGTTCCAAACTGCAAAATCTGATTGTGAAATTTATGACAGAGATTTTTGCAGTCGCATTGATGAAATGGATATAGATGCCAATATTATCATCGTGTTCGGTGGAACAAACGATTTCGGTCACGGAGATGCAAAGCTCGGTACTTTTGACGACAACACACCTGAAACCTTTTGCGGCGCTGTAAATTACTTGGCCGATAAGCTTAAGGAGAAATATCCGGATGCTAATATTGTGTTTCTGACACCATTACACCGCGTCGGTGAAAATAATCCGCGCGGTGAGGGAAATAAATCCGAGGACGGACCTGTATTAAAGGAATATGTTGATATTATCAAGGAATCTGCAAAAAGGCATAATATTCCGCTGCTTGATTTATACAACGATTTAGAAATAGACCCAAAAGAAGCTGAGGATAACGCAAAATATTTTGCAGACGGACTACACCCTAATGATGCTGGACACAGGCTTTTAGCCGATAAAATTATTTCGTTCTTATATAGTATTTCAAAGAGTTGACTGACTTATTAAAGCAGGCTTTTAAATGTCAGCTAATTATATTATTAAAGCCTGTCAATAAGGGCGATGTGTTTTTTATAAAGGCTGGTACACTCCACGCGATTGGGAAGGGTATTCTTATTGCCGAAATACAGCAAAATTCAAACACTACCTACAGAGTATCGGATTACGGGAGACTGGGAACTGATGGCAAGCCACGGGAGCTGCACGTAAAAAAGGCGGTAGACATCACCGTGACCGACGTACCTACAATTCCCTATGGAAATGTTGGCGAGGTAACGAAGTACAAATATGGCACTGAAAGACAGCTTGCCGAGTGTGAGTACTTTAAAACCGTAAAGCTCGACATTGACGGCGAAAAGGAAATAAATACCGAAAACGGCTTTGTTTCGCTCCTTGTTTTAAGCGGAGAAATAACCGTAAAATATGACGGCGGTGAAGTTAAAGCCCAAAAAGGCGGAAGTGTTCTTATTCCGCTGGGATTAAAGGTATTACTAAGCGGTAAAGCAGAGGTGATTTGCTCTAAGGATAATTGAGCAAAACAATTCATACTATTTTGTCAGATAAAAAACACTTAGTATGACGTGTAAAGAAAATTGGAATCTGCTTTCAATTAAAATGATAGATTGGTTTTATAATATTTAGTAAACAGACGCTTTAAAAATGACCGAACAACAGCGGAGGAATTATTAATTAAAAACTCATTGGAGAAACTCGAGGACCGCGTCTGTTAGGAAAAGGTTGAGAGTAAATAGGAAAACAGGTATTCAAATTTAATTTGCATATAAAATTAAAACATTAAAACATTCAAAAATCTATACGCAGGAGGATAATAATATGATACGTTTTCTTTTTCCCGATTTTAAGAAAAAGGCTTTGACCTTCAGCTATGACGATAATACCGAGCAGGACAGGCGGCTTACCTGTATTTTTCGATTTCATCGACTTCCTGCGACCTTTAATATCAATACGGGTTCATTCGGCGAAAAGCGCTGGATTGAGCATGGCGGTTTTTACTGTGAGTA
>JBJEOD010000041.1:0-3603 GCA_051880535.1 Acutalibacteraceae bacterium
TCAGGCAACAGCCGAGGAATATATCAATATCTACCGTTGCATTTCAGGAGAAAAAAATGAACACACAGTCTCGCAGTCTTAATTCAACCCGCAATTTATTTTACGGCATAATTTCACAAGCGGTTACGTTGATTCTGCAATTTGTAAGCCGTACTGTTTTTATTTATTATTTAGGCTCTGAATATCTGGGAGTAAACGGGCTGTACGGCAATATACTTAATGTGCTGTCTTTAGCAGAGCTTGGGATAGACAATGTTATGCTCTTTTCTCTTTACAAACCGATTGCGGACAATGACAGGGCAAAAATAGCCGAGCTGCTTAATTACTATAAAAAAATCTACCGCAAAATCGCAATCGCGGTACTTACGGTAGGCTTGGCGTTGGTGCCCTTCCTTAAATTTGTTGTCAAAAGCGATTTGGACGGTACGCGTTTAATCCTGTATTATCTGCTTTTCCTGTTGAATTCAGTTGTTTCTTATTTTGTTGCATACAAAAGCGCATTGATTAAAGCGGATCAGAACACCTATATAATCAATAACACTACAACTGTTTTTACTATAATAAGACATTTCGCCCAAGCTTTATTTTTGATAATAACAAAAAATTATATTGTCTATTTGCTTATTCAGGTGATTTGTACCGTTTTGACCAATTTTACAATATCCAAAAAGGCGAATAGATTATATCCGTTTATTAACGGCAAGGCTCCAAATAGGCCTTCAAAAATCGCAGGGTTATCAAATGATATAAAATATGCTTTTTTATATAAGCTTTCAAATATTTTAATAGGCAATACCGATAACATTTTAATCTCTGTCATAGTCGGAACGGTTTATGTCGGGTATTACTCAAATTACAGTATGTTTATTTTCAATATTTCGGTATTGATAAATATGCTTGTCACATCTGTTTTTTCAAGCTTCGGAAATTTATACGCCGCAGGCGAAAAGGAGAAAATGTACCGCCTTTTTAATTCGTCGGTTTTATTTTTCCAATGGCTTGCCACGGCGTGCTCGCTTTGCTTTTATACGGTTTTCAACGACTTTATTACTATTTGGATAGGCAAGGAATATGTGCTGTCGGCTCCGATTGTTTTTGTCATAGTCCTGAATTTTTATAACGAAACCGTGCTGGACCCGCTCTGGCTTTACCGCGAATGTATGGGACTTTTCAAGGAAATAAGATACATAAGAATTTATACCGCCGTTATCAACTTAGTCCTTTCGGTAATTTTGGGCAGGCTATGGGGACTTTTCGGAATTTTAATATCAACATTCATTGCAAAATCCCTGACCTTCACCTGGTATGAGCCCTATGTCATTCTGAATAAGCTCGGACACAGCGTGAAAAAATACTGGTTTTCACAGTTTATATATGTGCTTCTTGCCGCGCTGTCATTCATAATAACCGTTCTTGTATGCGGCTTTATAGGTCATAGCTTTGGAGGTATAATATTAAAAATTGTTATAAGCTTTGTTATTTCCACAACGGTTTTCCTGCTCTTTAACATTAAAAATCCCTGCTTAAAAATTATCAAGGGCTATCTCCCGAATATAATCTCCAAAGTAAAGAAAGGATAGTTTTATGGATGTTAAAATTATAACTTTTCACAGAGCGTTAAATTACGGCGCGGTTTTGCAGTGCTTTGCTTTACAAAAGGCAATCGGTAATTTAGGCGCCGACGCTTATGTTTATGATTATTGCAACCCTAAAATTTCCGATAATTATAAGATTTTAAAGTTAAACGGCAGTATAATCAACAATATTTTTCAAATCGTAACAGCGCCGATTAAAGTTAAAAAGAAGAATGCTTTTAACAGGTTTATAAAAGAAAAAATACCCCTTTCAAGCTCGTATAAGGATAGCGATATATTTATCACGGGCAGTGATCAGGTCTGGAACTGGCGCGCGTCCGATTTTGACAGGCATTATTTTCTTGATTTTGTCAGTAAAAGCGAAAATAAAAACTCTTACGCCGCAAGCTTCGGCTTAAGCGATATAGAAGAAAATTATGCGTCGGAATATAAGAATCTGCTTTCGGACTTCAACAATATTTCGGTACGCGAAAAAACAGGGCAGCAGCTTGTATCAAAAATTTGCGGCAGAGAAAGCACTCTTTTGCCCGACCCGATTTTCTTGCTTACACGGGGCGATTGGAAGAATTTATTGAACGAAAACACCGGAAACAAAAAAGGCTTTATTTTGTTGTATTTGATGGCAAAAACTCAATCGGCAATCAATTTTGCAAAAAGATTATCTCAGACAACAGGTTTAAGGGTTGTATTTATCGATAATTATGAAATCAAAAATATGCTTAGCTTTAAGGTTAAAAGGGGAATCGGACCGAAAGAGTGGTTGGATTTGTTTTGGAATTGCGAATATGTAGTCACCAATTCCTTTCACGGCACGGCTTTTTCAATACTATTCAATAAAAAGATGTATATTGAGCTTTTGCCCGAAAGCTACGGAGTAAATTCAAGGCTGAAGGATATTTTACAGCAATACGGCCTGGAGGACAGAATTATCGACCCGACAAGGGCTGATAATATTTCGGATTCGATTGATTGGAGCAGTATAAACGATAAAATAAGCGAAAACCGTGCCGAGGGCTTAAGCTATCTTAAAAAGGTTATATTCGGTGATAAATAATGATTAATGCGAAATTAAACAACTGCTGCGGCTGCGGTGCCTGCGCCTATGTATGCCCTGTAGGAGCCATAAAGCTTAATGAAAACGCAGAGGGCTTTTTATATCCCGAAATTGACTCGGGTGCTTGCATTTCCTGCAATAAATGCGATAGTGTGTGTCCCTTTTCAAACGAACGGCTGAACAGCCAAAAGCCGCTTTCGGTATTCGGCTTCAAGCATTCATCCGATGACATCAGGCTTGAAAGCTCATCAGGCGGATTCTTCACCGCTTTGTCCGACGAAATATTAAACAGCGGCGGCGCTGTATACGGCGCTGTTTATAATGAAAATTTCGACGTGGTACACAGCAGAGCCGTCTGCAAAGCAGAACGCGATAAAATGAGGGGCTCCAAGTATGTTCAGTCGGACATATCCAATATATTCCCTTTAATAAAAAAAGATTTGGATAACGGGAAAAACGTCCTTTTTGTCGGTACGCCCTGTCAGGTTTCGGGTGTGAAACGGGCTTTTTCAGGCTGTTCCGACCTTATTACCTGCGATGTAATATGTCACGGCGTTCCCTCCCCTGAATTATGGAGAGCTTTCAGAAGGCATTTTGAGAAAAAACAGGCTTGTAAAATCAAAGAAATCTATATACGCGATACACACAATACAGCCGAGGGGCATATAACCCGAGCCGTAACGGAAGACGGAAAGGAATATAAAACCAAACAATATGTAAATTTGTTTTTTACCAATAATCCGTTGAGACACTCATGCTATAATTGTCCTTTTACAACCTTAAACAGGGATTCTGATTTTACCATGGGCGATTTTTGGGGAATAGAAAAAAATTATTCTTCCATGAAGGACGAAAAGGGCGTATCGTTTTGCTTTGCCAATACCGTGGCGGCGACGGAAATACTTAAAAAAATCAATAACTCGGGAGTTTTTTTTCAAGCGTCTTCAGACGATA
>JBJEOD010000042.1:0-3602 GCA_051880535.1 Acutalibacteraceae bacterium
GTAATAGAGGGGGCATAAAAAGCCAAGGCAAATACGGTTCTCCCCTTCATATCGTTTAAAACCCAAGCCATTATGAAAGACATAATATAGCTTACAGGACCGGCTATACAAGCGAAAATCATTGTGTTTTTAAGCGCAAGCAAAAATATTTCATCATTTAAAAACAGCTGCTTATAGTTATTAAAGCCTACGAAATCGTTCCGTTTAAGCAAATCAAAGTTTGTAAAGCTGTAAAAAATCGACTGCGCAACCGGAGCCAGCACGAATAGCACGAACAGCACAAAAAACGGAAGAAAAAAAGCGATAGCTAACGCCTTGTTACCAAGGCTGTTTTTATTGATAGATTTAGCTTTCATTATTCTTCTCCTCACTCTTCTATTCCGAAATCTCTGCGCTTGCGTTCAAGCTCAATATTTATCTGCTCGACCGCTTCTTCAAGAGAATCGCGCGGTGCATATCCGCCGGTAAGACATCTTGAAATTGCATTATTAAGGTGTCTGGCTGTAAAATACGAGCCCGGCACATACGGTGCTTCACGCACACCGTTAAGCGATTTTTTTATAACTGAAATATCGTTTGCAGACCACGCAAGCGAACAGAAAGCATCGTAATTAGCTGTACCCCAACGCGCCGATATTCCAAGTCTCGATTCGATTCTTTTTCCGTATTCCGACTGGGTGTCTGTGCTCATCCACCACTTAAGAAATTCCCATGCGGTATCCGGTGCCTCGGTGTCCTTCATAATAACCGATACAGACTCCAAAGCAGTTCCGACAGAACGGTCAAGTGTTCCATCGTCTGAAGCCGTCGCGGGAATCGGCGCAATTGCCCATTTACCCGAAAGCTCAGGCGCGGCATAAGCTATCTGCATATATTCTGTCATTCCGCCGATTCCGATAACCAGCTCGCCTGTACGGAAACGGTTGTAAAAGCTGACGCTGTACGGGAAACCGTATTCGGTATAATTATTTATAAAACGTTCAAATGCGTTATACGCATCCTCGCTTGAAAGTGCCGAGGTTTTACCGTCCTTTGAATAATATTCTCCTCCGTTCTGATATAAAAACATTTCAAACTTTTGCGGAATATACATATTAAGATTGTACTGGTTCAATTTAGGAAGAAGGACATTATAAACATCATCCCATGTATCAGGAACAGTAAAATGCAGACGTTCAAACATATCCGACCTATAGAACATAACAGTAAAGCCCATAGATTCAGGCAGTCCGTAAACCGAGCCGTTATAAGAAATCGGTTTATAGAGCTCTGAAAGTGTATAGCTGCTGTAATCCTCAAAGTCGTCAAACTCGGCAAGATCCTTAATTACTCCTCTGACCGCATACTCCGCAGTATTAGTCGAAGTCATATTGAGCACCACATCGGGAGAATTGCCGGCATTGACCGCCAAAAGCAAGGTGTTTACCGTGCCCGAAAAAGCTCCTTCGGGAAGAAGGTTGAAATTAAGATCAACATTGTTTTCCAGGGCAAACTCGCTGTCCGCAAGCTCCTTTAATATTTCCGCCCATTCCTTACCGCGCGAAATCCACACCTTAAGCTGCTTGGCATCCTCGCCTGCTCCCTCACCTACAGAGCCTATAGCGTTATAATCCTTGGTATAGGAAAGTATAAGGTTTCTAAAGGCGTTAATTACCCTGTTAAGGATTGACTGCTTAGGATCATCAAGCTCTTCTGAGGGTGCCGCAATCTGTATGTAATCAATCGCAAGAGAGGAGGTTTTAAGGGTTGAAAGCCAGTCGCCCATACTGGTCATTGAGCTTGTAAAGTCATCAAGACCGCTTGGGATTGCGTCAAAATCATTTCTGTATTTTTCGATGGTAGATTTGACCTGAATTATACTGTTTTCGAGGGTAGAGGTTTTGTTGCAGATTTCAGAAAGCATACTGCGGCATTCTTCCAAAAGGTCAACAACCTCCTGTAAATCGTCGCCGAGACCTACGATAGACTTATCCAGCTCATAATCATAGTTAAGGTCAGGGGACTGACCTGTCACCATGACTATATTCTGATAACAGGTTTGAAGCTTAGAGTTGACTTCTTCGATTTTCTGAGTAATCTTAGCCTTTTCACCCAAGACAGCCGTCATTTTTAAGGTGTGCTTTCCCTTAGTGAGGTAGAAAAGATAAGGCTCTTCACCGTCTCCGATAGTGTGTGTGTTCCACCGTCCGTTATACTCAAGGGTATATCCCGCCATTTGAGCAAACGGTATTTCTCCGTCAAGCTCTATAGTACGATATACGGGTATACCGTTATTAGCGCTTTGTACAGAACGCAAAGCTATTTTATAAAGACCTGTCTGTTTCACAGTAAAGTCCCAGGTGATAGTATCTCCGCCTGTTGCCCAGGTGGAACCGCCGATATAATTGTATTTCTTTTTAACGGTGGATTTCGGGGTTAATGTCTCATCAGAATCCGAAGCAATCAAAATAGAAGAGCTGTTTTTTCCTACTATATGTTCAATATCCTCGGCTTCAAAGCGTATTGTTTCTGTGGCTTCGGTTGCTCCGTCGGCTTTATACTGCTCAAGAACTGCCTTATAATCAGCAAGCTCTTTTGCCGCAGTAAAGGATATTTCTGAGATGAGCATCGGTTGATCGATAAATTCAAAGGTTACAGTATGAGCACCCGCGGTTAAATAAAATTCAAGCGGCGTATTGCTGATACCCTGATTATCCCATACCTTTTCGGTAAACCATGCCTTGACTTCCTCTTGCTGCGGCATAAGGTCGTCGCCCAGATTATTTTCCTTGGGCTTATCCGAATCAACAAATCGGCGGTAAAGGACAAAGCTTGAAGAACCGTCAAAGGGATATTCACCGTCAATCCGCACTCCGCGGGAGATGTTTAAGGAATTTCCGTCTATCGGATAATAGGAAAAATTAAGATTGTAAAAGCCGCTGTACTCAACATTAAATGTGTAACTCAGCTTTTCTGTATCATCACGCCAGGCAAGTACACTTCCCTTTTGAGCGTCATTCGTTCTTTCGGGCGACTTTCCTGTTTCCTTAAAGGAGAATATGTCAATCGGAATTTCGGCATCTTCAGGAGGATATTCACCTTCATGAGCGCTATGGTAATCACTGTAATAATTCGTATCGAAAATAATATCCGAAAAATCCTCGTAATCCTTGTATTCCAATCGCTCCGCAAGTGTCGGTGCGGCACTGACAGGAATCCCCGCAAGCATCACACCGCACATAAGCAAGGATACAATTTTACCAATCGAACTGCTTTTCATTGTTGCGTTCCTTTCTAATTATAGCATACCTTATACAAAATACGAAGGCATCATACAACCAAATAAAGATTATACGATGCCCCCTGTCAAAATAAATTAGTATTGTCAGTTGCCGAAAACCGTTCTTAAAGCAAGCTACCTTACATCAAATCAGTTGATTGTTGTTTTCCATGATTTAGCATGCGCTTTAATTATAGCTTCAAGGCTTGAGTAAATGCTAATATCATCAAGATAAATTGTTTTACCCGACAGCGAGCTACTGCCCGAAACAGATACGGTAAACTCTACAAGCTTTTCATAATCCACCGAACCGTTAACAAAGCTGCTGCCTTCTTCAACATAA
>JBJEOD010000043.1:0-3596 GCA_051880535.1 Acutalibacteraceae bacterium
CGCCTTTTCCCATGCCGCGTTATCCTTCGGCTCGTAGCGCTTAAGCTCGGTGGAATCCGAGACGGTTTTTCTTATTCCCGCAAAGTCGGAAATTTCTCCGAGAGCGGCGAAGCAAACGGCTATATTGCCCATAACCGTCGCCTCAGACGGTCCTGCAAGAACCTCCGCGTTGCAGGCGTCCGCCGCCATCTGACAAAGCAGTCTGTCCTTTATTCCGCCGCCGAGAACGTTAATGCGTCGGTATTCCTTTTGCCCCATTTTAGAAAGCATATTAAAGGTGTACTTATACTTCATAGCAAGGCTCTGATAAATACAGCGCATTATTTCAGGGCGGTTCTGCGGTACATACTGCCCTGTACGGCGGCAGTACTCAACCACCCGCGCGGGCAGATTTCCCGCAGTCTCAAAGGCGGGGTCATCAACGTCAATAAAGCACTTAAAGGGCTCGGCTGAAAGCGCCTCCTTTTCAAGCGTGTCAAAGCCGACCTCGTCGCCCTCGCGTCTCCACTGGCGGCGGGACTCCTGAATAAGCCAGAGACCCATTATATTTTTAAGGAAGCGTACCGTATCCTCATAGCCGCCCTCATTGGTGAAGTTCAGCTCCTCCGCCTCCTTGGTGATTATCGGGTCCTTGGTTTCAATTCCGAAAAGGCTCCAGGTGCCGCAGCTTATGTAAACAAAATCGTCGGTAAGGCTCGGGGTTGCCACCACCGCCGACGCGGTATCGTGCTCGTTAACCGCTATAACGGGTACCTTTTTACAGCCTAATTCCTCACAAATTTCGTCCGAAAGCATACCGTAGGTCTCCCCCGCCTTAACAACGGGCGGGAAAAGGCTCTCTTTAAGCCCTAATTTTCTTATAAGCTCAAAATCCCAGTCCTTTTTATAGGGGTCGTACATATTTGTGGTAGAGACTATACTCGCCTCCGCCTTTATCTCGCCCGTGAGCATATAGGCGAACAAATCGGGGATAAGCAGCATTTTTTCGGCATTCTCAAGCTGCTCAGGCTCGTGATTTTTAAGGTACATAAGCTGGAACAGGGTGTTAAAGCGCATATGCTGTGTGCCTGTTCTTTTGTAAAGCTCGCTTTTTGTAACGGTATCCGCAATTTCCTCGGCGATACCCTCGGTGCGGGTATCGCGGTAATGCACGGGGTTGCTTATAAGCTTGCCGCGCTTGTCGATAAGTCCGAAATCAACACCCCAGGTGTCGATTCCTATCGCGTCGAAGCCGCCCTCGTTCACCGCCTTGGTAATGCCCGTCTTAATTTCAAAAAACAGCCTTAAAACGTCCCAGTACATAGTACCGCCGACAATAACCGTATCGTTGCTGAAGCGGTGAATTTCCCGCATCTCTATCTTTCCGTCCTTAAGCTCAGCGAGCATCGCCCTGCCGCTGGACGCGCCGAAATCAAAGGATAATACCTTTTTCATAAATCTGCCTCCGTATCGTTTTTTAATAATTATAACAGGTATTGCGGATAAAAGCAATAACCTCTGTTTACTTAAATTACGTCTTAAATATTGTAAATTGCGCAAAAAAAATATATAATGTATAAAAAACCACGGAGTAATATATGGAACAGGATTTATGGCGTTATTTACAAGCAGTTAAAAAGCCCATAGTACTTTACGGAATGGGCAACGGCGCGGATAAAATAATAAAAGTGTTAACGGATTACGGCGTTAAAATCTCGGGCGTTTTCGCAACCGACGGCTTTGTGCGCGAAAAATGCTTTCACGGCTTTAAGCTGACCACCTATTCCGACCTTAAGGAGCGGTTCGGCGAAATGACGGTGCTTTTGTGCTTCGGAAGCTCGCGGCCCGAGGTTTTAGCGAATATAAAACGCATTTCCGCCGAGCAGGAGCTTTACGCACCAGACGTGCCTGTCTACGGCGACAGGCTTTTTAACTCAGAATATCTGAGCGCGAACAAAGCGGCGTTCGACCGCATATATTCCCGTCTTGCCGACGATAAATCAAGGGAAACCTTTGAAAATGTTATAAGGTATAAATTAAGCGGAAGACTTGATTATCTTTTCGGCTGCGAGGTATCCGAGGACGAGCCGTATTCCTCCTTTTTAAGGCTTGACGATAACGAAAGCTATATCGACCTCGGCGCCTATACGGGCGATACGATAGAGGACTTTATTTCCCGCACAAGCGGCTATAACAGCATTACCGCCGTGGAGCCTGATAAAAAGAGCTTTAAAAAGCTTGTTGCAAACACAGAGGGTCTTAAAAATTTCAGGGCGATAAACGCCTGCGTTTCGGACGCAAGCGGAACGGCGTTTTTTTCAATGCGCGGCGGCAGAAATTCAAGTCTCGGCGAAGGCGAAGAGATCGCCGCCGTAAGCGTAGATGAAATCGCAGAAAAGGGCGCCACCTTTATAAAAGCCGACGTTGAGGGCGGCGAAGAAAAGGCGATTGAAGGCGCGAGGAATACCCTTCTGCAATACAAGCCTAAAATACAGCTCGCCTGCTACCACCGCACCGAGGATTTAATCGCCCTGCCAAATGCGGTGGATAAAATACGGGGCGATTACAGGCTATATATGCGCCGTTTTCCCTCGGTTCCCGCGTGGGATATGAATTATTATTTCATATAGCATAAAAATGGACGGTCGAGGACGCCCGTCCCTACGATGTGTCAATTTGCCATTGTAGGGACAGGCATCCCTGACTGTCCGTATCTAATATCTAAAATTTTAAAAAAACACGAGTCGGTCGGTAAGCCGAGTTCTGTCGTGGACGGTTATCTATCTCGACGCGGGATTGCTCCCTGCGCTCAAGCCGCTTTTCGCAACACGCCGGGCAGGCGTATAGTTGCAGTCAGCGTTGCTCCGAATAGGGTTTACAGGGTCTTGACGTTCCCGTAAGACCGGTGAGCTCTTACCTCGCCTTTCCACCCTTACCGCAAAAGCCTGAGCATTTGCAGCGGTATATCTCTGTTGCACTTTCCCTAAGGTCACCCTCGGCGGCCGTTAGCCGCTATTCTGCCCTGCGGGGCTCGGACTTTCCTCAGATATTTCTATCCGCAACCGTCTGACCGACTCTAAAAGCATTGTAACACAAATCGCTTTCTGTGTCAAAACTATTTTTTCGGAATAAATATGTATTAGACATAATTTTGGAGGGCGATTTATGGAAAACTTAAATTTAAAATATTTTTTAGCGGCAAATTCCTGCGAGGGCTTCTGCTCGGCTTTTGCGGACTCCTATGACGCGGACGGCGAATGGAGGGTATTTATCATTAAGGGCGGTCCCGGCACGGGAAAATCCTCCTTTATGAAATACCTCGCGGCAAGGGCGGCGGATAAGGGCGAAAAAATATTGCTCTGCCCCTGCAGCTCCGACCCCGATTCCCTTGACGCGGTGATAATGCCCGAAAAAAAGCTTGCGGTGATGGACGGCACAGCGCCTCACACCGTAGACCCCGCCTTTCCCGGAGCCTGCGAAAAAATACTTAATTTCGGAGAATTTTGGGACGACTCGGCTTTCCTTGCGGACAAAAGGCAGATAATCGAAACCACACGCTTAAACAAGGCTCTGCACAAAACCGCCTCGCGGTATATGCGTGCGGCGGGTCAGCTTTT
>JBJEOD010000044.1:0-3593 GCA_051880535.1 Acutalibacteraceae bacterium
AGTGCTTGAAATTAAGCGTTATGAGGCGCTTGTCAATATGTCTAACGGCACGGCGGCAAAGCTTATAATACCTACCGACGCTATTAATATGGTCACCAAAAACGCGGTATTTTCCGAAACCACGGGCTTAGGCGACGTGACCGAAGAGGCTCCAAAGCCTGTACCTACACCCAAAAGGGACGAATGCTGCGATAAATAACCGAAAAGCATAGGTAAAACTCTACTTTCAGAGAACAATAGGATAACATTCCACTGATGCTCCTGTGAGTGTTATTATTTTGAATAACGTGGAGAAAGTCGATATGTTTAAGCCGAGATTGAAAAAAATTCCTCTATATACCACTGTTATATTGATATCGCTTTTGTCTGTATTTATTTACGGCGTCACCGTAGGAGGAGAAATTCTTTTTCTTTTTTGGCCGATTATGTTTCTGATTGTTAGTGCAGTTTTAATTACGATTAGCAAAATTGCCTTGAAAGGTACCCTCGGGCGCGTGTTGGATTATTTTGCGATAATACTCTGTTCGGCTTTGGCGGTAACCATTTGCATAATATTCTATAATACGGTAAATCAAATTTCTTCGACACCTATAAGAGAATACGATTCGGTTGTAACATATAGATATAGAGACATTGTATATTTTGAAGATCCTGAGGGGAACGAAAAACGCGCCGACCTTCATGAGGACGATTTTAAAATAGTATACACAGTCGATGATTTTATTTCCGTAGGAGATACTGTGCATATAGAAGAAAAGAACGGATTTTTTGATGTGATATTTTGTTCTGCGGTTAAATGTAACACACAATGACACAGGAGACCAAGGACAGGGAATGACACAGGGGACGAATGACAAGGACACAGGGGACGGTTCTCTGTGCACGACAAATATCTCAACTGAAAAAATCAACACACAGCACCGACCCTAAAGGAAATGTCGTTTTAAATACATACGGTCCTATCACACAGAACCGTCCCCTGTGCTGTTTCAGCTTTGCTTGACTTTTTCAGTGGTTTCGAACCGTCCCCTGTGCTGTCCCCCTGTGCTGTCCGAGAACCGACCCCTGTGCTATACTGACCCCTGTGCTATACATTTTAATTAATTATAAAGGTGGCTATAAAATGAAAGAAGATTATGTACCTCAATTTGATTATGACAATATTCCTGAACAAGAGCAAAAAATAAGCTCTTGCAAGCAATATGAAAAAACTGAAAAACACGAAATTTCATTACCCAAACCTAATAAAGAGCTTTTTGAGAAATGGTACTATTCGCAAAAAAGAAATAAACCTATTGTATTTACTGGTGGAGCTTTATTAGCACTTTTTTACGGATTATTTAAGTTTTATTTTGATAAGAAATATCCAAAACCAACCATTTGGGAAGAATTTAATGTATATAACAGAATGAATATTCAAATTAATGATAACAGTTGGCATTGTCCTTGTTGCGGTTTTGATAATATCGGCAATACACATTGTGAAAGGTGCGGCGTACTGCCAAACTTAATTGGAAAAACTGAATAGACACAGTGCACAGGGCAGTGCACATGGGACGGTTTTACGGCCTGTGAGGATACTCCGTAAAAGAATTTAATTAATAATTGACAAACGGTTCAGATTGTGGTATACTGCTAAAAGTATAAATGAGCAATGGCGTTCATTGATAGGGAAATCCTTATCTTTGAACGCTTTTTTTATTTTGTTAAAACGGGGGAATTTTAAATGACGGATAAAGGACTTTACCGACAGCAATTTGAGCACGACGCCTGCGGTATCGGCGCGGTTGTTAATGTGGACGGAATAAAGAGCCACAGGGTTGTCGATAACGCGCTTTCCATTGTTGAAAAGCTTGAACACAGAGCGGGTAAGGACGCGTCGGGCGAGACGGGCGACGGCGTGGGTATACTCGTTCAGATTTCGCATAAATTCTTTTCTGCCGCCGCGGCAAAGCTCGGTATTAATATAGGCAGCGAGCGGGAATACGGCGTGGGTATGTTCTTCTTCCCGCAGGACACCCTAAAGCGCAATCAGGCAAAGAAAATGCTGGAAGTTATAGCGGCTAAAGAAGGCGTAGAGTTCTTGGGTTGGCGCGAGGTGCCTATCGACAGCACTACGCTTGGCAAAAAGGCGCTCGACTGTATGCCCCACATTATGCAATGCTTTTTAAAAAAGCCAGCCGATGTCAAAAAGGGACTTGATTTTGACCGCAAGCTCTATATTATCCGCCGTGTGTTTGAGCAGAGCAACGATAATACATATGTTGTGTCGCTTTCCTCACGCACCATTGTATATAAGGGTATGTTCCTTGTCGGTCAGCTCAGACGTTTTTACCTCGATTTGTTGGACGAAAGCTTTGAAAGCGCGATAGCCCTTGTTCACTCCCGCTTTTCCACCAATACAACACCCAGCTGGGAGCGCGCGCACCCGAACCGCTTTATACTCCACAATGGCGAAATAAATACTATCCGCGGCAATGTGGACAGGATGCTCGCCCGCGAGGAGACTATGGAAAGCACCGTTATGAAGGACGATATGGATAAGGTATTGCCTGTCGTTAACGCCTCGGGCTCGGATTCGGCTATGCTTGACAACACCCTCGAATTTCTCGTTATGAACGGTATGGAGCTGCCGCTCGCCGTAATGGTGACGATACCCGAGCCTTGGCGCAACAGCAAGACCATAACCCGTGCAAAGCGCGATTTTTACCACTATTATTCCACAATGATGGAGCCGTGGGACGGTCCCGCCGCGATACTCTTTTCGGACGGCGATACCGTCGGCGCGGTGCTTGACAGAAACGGTCTGCGCCCCTCAAGATACTATATAACCGACGATAATATGCTTATTCTGTCCTCAGAGGTGGGCGTTCTTGACATTCCCGCCGAACATATTGTAAAGAAAAGCCGCCTTGAACCGGGCAAAATGCTGCTTGTGGATACCGCAAATAAGCGCATTATATCCGACGAGGAGTGCAAAAAATATTACGCCACAAGAAAGCCCTACGGCGAGTGGCTTGACCAGAATCTTGTGCGGCTTGACGAGCTTAAAATGCCCAATTGCCGCATTGAGCGCTACGACCAACAGACGAGAGACCGCCTTTATAAAGCGTTCGGCTATACCTATGAGGACATTAAGGACGCTATTATTCCTATGGCAAAGAACGGCGCAGAGGCGACCGCCGCTATGGGTACGGATATTCCGCTTGCAATGCTTTCGGAAAAGCATCAGCCGCTGTTTAACTATTTTAAACAGCTTTTCGCGCAGGTTACCAATCCGCCTATCGACGCTATCCGCGAGGAGGTTGTGACCGATACGAGCGTATATGTCGGCTCGGACGGAAATTTACTTGAAGAAAAGGCGTCCAACTGTGTTGTACTCGAAATCTCCAACCCGATTATCACCTCGGCGGAGCTTGTAAAGATTAAGGCAATCGACCGCCCCGGCTTTAAGGTTGAGACCGTTTCTCTGCTTTACTATAAAAATACTCCGCTTGAAAGGGCGCTTGACCACCTGTTTGTGGAATGCGACCGCGCCTATAAAAAAGGAGCTAATATTCTTATACTTTCCGACCGCGGGGTGGACGAAAACC
>JBJEOD010000045.1:0-3557 GCA_051880535.1 Acutalibacteraceae bacterium
AGCCCATTACTGTTTCGGAAAAGCCTTCGGGTATCTCTTTATTTTCAATCACAGCGGGATAAAAAATCCCCGAATGATTAGGCTCTAAAAGCTCGGTAACAGCGCCGCTGAAGGTCTCATTGCAATACGCGCCGATTATTCTGCTCGGATTTGAATTAACTCTTGTAGCAAGCTTTATTCCGTCAAAATATTCCTCGTACAGTCTTATATCCTCAGGTCGGATAAAATTAGTAAATCTCAACCAATTATCCCGCTTTTCTTCTTTTTTTAGATAATCCCAGCATTGACCTACAAACTGATATGCGTTGTCCATTTCGGAAATTTCGTTCTCGTGTGCCACTAGATTATCGTGAAAAATATGTGTCGAGCAAAAGTTAAGACAGCCGCTGTTTGCAAGACCGTAAAGCTTTTTGGAATTTTTATTGCACCACTCTCTTGCCGAGATTATTTTTTCAAGATTGCGGTTGTATTCTCTTTTAAGATAAAATCCGTCAAAGTACTCCGCTATGTAATCCATTCCCTCAGCAGTACCGATTTCCATATTCACCGAAGCTCTGACTTCAATATCAGGGAAATTTTGCTTGAAAAACTTTGCAATTAACGGTGAGGTTGTCGTCACCGATGACAAGCCGAAATTTTCTTTAAGATAATCTGCCGCGTCCCCTATTTTACAGAAAAAGGCACGCGATTGAGCGTCTTTGCCGTAGCAGTTACCGTTAAGCAATAAATTAAAGGTAACACCGGCGTCAAACAGGCGCTTAAAATCCTCAGCTTGCTTTTTCCTTGCTTCATACAGGCTTAAATCGCAGTTGGATAAAGTGTTTCTGCCGTTGGGAAAATCTTCCCAGGCAAAATAAAGCTCGCGTATTTTATTCTTATTTCTCAGTACAGCCTCAATCAGGCTGTCGTCCGTTCTCAGCTGATAGCCGACAGAAAAAATCATATTTTCACTTCCGAGTAAAAAATCTAAAAAACAAACTTTAAATTCCTGAAATAGTGTTGATTTTACAGGAGTTTATATATATAATGTCTTTATAAAACAAATATATAAATATTCAAGTAGGTGTGTTTTTGTGAAATTAATGGAAATCTCTCCTTTTGTACGGTTTGCACTTCAATTTGAATTTCTTCCGAATTCGGAGTCGTATACATCTTATGACAATCGTTTATTTTTTGTTGTGAACGGCAGCGGTAAGATAATTTTGGATGACGTATCCTATTCCTTTTCAACTAACACTCTTATGCTTTGGCAGGCAGGAACAAAATATCAATTTAAGTGTAATTCTGATATAGACGTTATATGTATTAATTTTGATTACACAACTTCCAATTCAGAAAAAACCGCTTATTATGCGCCTATTCTGCTTAAACGTTCCAAAAATACCGTTTCTCCAATAATAGAAAAAGAAAATTTCACCGACTGTACGATTCTTAATCGGCCTTTAATATTACATAATGCTTTATTTCTCGAAAAAAATCTAAGCCGAATCGTCGCGGAGCACATTTCAAAGCCAAGCTTTTATTACGAGAAAAGCTCCGCAACACTCAAAGGCTGCATTGTTAATATCCTCAGATATTCTAACGAAAATCCGTCAACTGCCAATAAAATAAACCGCGTAATAGAGTATATTCAGGAAAACTATGCCTCAGAATTAACCAACGAAACCTTAGCGGCTCTCGTAGATTACCATCCTTATTATCTCAACCGCATTTTTTTAAAATCAAAAGGTGTAACACTGCATCAGTATATAATTAATTACCGCATAACGATGGCGGAACAGCTTCTTATCTCAACTAACACAAGTATTGAAGATATATCAAAAAGAGTCGGATTCTCAAGCATTTCCCTGTTTACAATAAATTTTAAAAAGAAAAATGTGCTTACCCCGTCACAATTCAGAAAAAGCTTCAGTACAATTTAGCTTCACAGCTTCCGTCATTAAGCAAAGTCATACCTTTCTGAACCTGATATGTCTTTCCTTTCCATATCACCTTGCTGCTTTCATTCAAATTCAGATGCAACCAACCAGCAGTCTCAGTTTCTTCAATTAAAAGCATATTTCGTTCTGTTTTCGCAATACAGTTGAAGGATAATAATGTTCCATCATTACGCTTTAATACAAATGCTTTGTTAAGCACGGTTTCTTCTAAGCATTTAAAAATTTCATGAACGTCGTTATCGCAGCAACCGCCTTGATTATCCACATTAATGACTTTATCTTCAAGTATAAGTCCGCAACGATAAAATCCACCGGTAACTTTCTGAGCCTCGCCTGTACGATACCAGCCTGAAATCATATCAAGATACTGCTCGCCGACAACACCGGAAACTAAATTTCCTCTGTATGCAGGTTCCGTAAGATTTACCGAACTATAAGCATCCTTAATCGGCGATTCCGTATCTTTTACAAGCATTTCAGGTGTATTTACATAAGGGTCTATCACAAACCCCCATCTGAGTCTTCCATCCTCGGACATAAGCTGTGTGCAAGCCCCCATTGAATCCATCAGCTGTATCAAATATTCCTCTTTGCCCGTAAGCAGATACAGATAATAAAGAGCATAGGTTAACCACGCGCTCCAACCATGCGGACTTGTAATCAAATTCCTGCGCAATATTATATCATACTGTGCTTCCCAATATCTTATCGTTGTTCCGCGGCTCCTGCAATCAGGTACAGCGAGCTGTTCCAGACAACGATGAACCCTAAGCATATGCTCTGCCGCATCAATATAACGCTTACGCTTATTTTTGGGCAGAAAAAGAGCAAAATAGGCAAGTTGCAAGCACGAGCATGAGATCATACCGTCCTCAAAGGTGTGTTCTCCCTCAGTTCCGATGTTTTCAAGCAATAAAACCAAATTATCAACGGCTTTTTCAGCCGATTCAAAATGCCTTTGCGCCGCCGCCCTAAAGTACCTGTGATTTTCGGCGGCTTTTCTTTCAGCTATTACCAATTCAAGCATGGTTTTTGCAGGATAAATAACGCAGGTATAATGCGATTGATTGCGGTAGTATCCCCCGTCCGCTCTTTGTCTTGTAATAAGCCAATCGGCAAATTTTGACGCTGTTTCGAGACTTCCGATATATTTTTCAGGATCAGATTCATAACGATCAACCAAAACCCCTATAACAGAAGCTACATTTTGAATACGTTCAGGTATAAGCTTCGGCTTAATGTTCTCAAAATCAAACACATACGGCATTATTTCGTCAAACATATCGTTAACAGTTTTGTCCGCCGCCTCATCAGGATAATGCTTTGCCGCTAAAAAGCCTGTGTAAAAACCGTACCAGCTTTCACAATGCGTAGTCGCATGCGGAGGCTTTTTTATTACCTCGTCTCTTGCCTGCTTTAAATACCAGTCCCATGGCTTACGGCAATAGAATAAAGCTTCAGCCGTTTTTCCCTTGTCGGTTTTAACCGAAAGTGTGTATACTCCGTTTCCTGTTACGGTATTATCTGTCTTTTCCCTGCCTGAAGGGTCGGTAATGCTTATATTACAGCCGTCTTTACAGTTAACTGTATAATTAATACTTTCACCTGATGACAAAG
>JBJEOD010000046.1:0-3555 GCA_051880535.1 Acutalibacteraceae bacterium
CGCGGATAAGGAATGGGCAGAGCTTTATTTAAAAGATTTGGAGGAAAATAAAAAATCCCCACCGTAAGGTGAGGAAATAATTAAATATCAATATACTTATCGAAAAATTGTGCAGGTGTCATTATTTCAGGACGTTCGATATCTATGTCTAAAAAATCTCTATCACCGGTTATGAGAATATCCACATCTTCTATTATTGCCGTATAAAGAACAGGATAGTCGTTTTTATCTCTTATTGCAAAAAGATTATCTTCCATATCGCTTGGGGTATAGACAAGCTCAAAGCTCATTTGCTGAAGCAGATTGTCAATATCTTTAGCCTTATGAGGAAATTTTCTTGAGGCTACAGCTTTGAGTTCATCGACAACAAATGATGACAAAACAAGCTTGTGACGCAAAAAAATATATTGCATTAAATATTTCATTTTCGGACTCGGAAATAATAAAGACGAAATAAGAATGTTTGTATCCAACATTATCCTCATGTCAGTTTTTGTTCCTTTCGGCTCGCACCTCTTTAATCATTGAGATAATATCGTCATCGTTCTTTATTCCAAGTTCCTCAGCAACGCCTCTAAAGGCTTCCTGAGCCTTTTCAAGTGCCTGAATGGATGAATTTGTTACATAGATGCGATTTCCGTCCTCGATAAATAAAACCTTATCACCGTCGCGGACGCCGAGCTTTTTTCTGATTTCGATCGGTATGGTGATTTGACCTTTTGAAGTGATTTTTGCGAGTTCCATATGAGTTCTCCTTTCTTAAGTAAGAAATTCCTTACTTTCCTTGATTATATTATATGCTATATTTTTAAAAAAATCAATAATTTTTTAGGAGTGATTTTTTTGGACGAAATAACAGTAGCAATCCCCGCTAATTTTACCGACGCGGGTAGGCTGTTCGGAATGTTTGAAATACGAAATACCGTCGAGGCGGTAGTTTTATGCGTGCCTTTGGCGGCTTTGCTTATGCGTATACTTCCTATCCCTGCATTAGCACGAATCACCGTCACCTGCATTGTTACCGTGATTGTCGGCGGGTTTGCGCTTATAGGAGTAGGAGACACAAGCCTGCTTAATTTCCTGCGGCTGTATATGCGCTTTCGCAAAAGCAGAAAAATTCTGACCTACAGGGGGAAAAGCAATGAAAATTCCTGATTTAAAATCTGTTATTTTAGGTAAACTCAAGGAGCAAATAAATAACGACAGCACCGAAAGCTTAGTACCTGTAAAAACTATTTCGGACGGCATAATACAGCTTAATAACGGTAAGTATGTGACCGTATTGGAGGTACTTCCGCTCAATTTCTATCTTAAATCCGAATTAGAGCAAAAGAATATAATTTCAGGCTTTGCGGCGTGGCTTAAAATAGCGCCGTCAAGACTTCAGATTGCAGTCCAAACAAGACCTGCGGATATAGACGCTTTCTGTGAAAGGCTGGAGGGTTATTATAATTCGGAGCCTAACGAAAACTGCCGCAGAATGATATTCGAGGACGCACAGCTTGTAAACTATATAGCCGAAAATCAGGCGGTCACCAGACGGTTCTATATCGTCCTGCCTTATGAGGGAAGATCAGATGAGATGTCGGTTATTTGTGATGAAATGTCCGACACCGTAAATACCGCAAGGCAGTATCTTGAAGCCTGCGGGCTTGAAACGGCAACCCATACCGATGAGAATATATTTTTGTATGAGCTTCTGTGCGGCTTTTTAAGACCGTCGCTTAAAGGTATAAAGCCGACGGTAATGCCCGAGGATATAAGGGACGCTCTTTCGCCTGACAGCGCGGATATGACCCACCGTGACTACACGGTAACAGAGGGAGAATACCGCTCCGGTCTTTATCTATCGGCGGGCGGTTATCCTTCGAGCGCGGGGCTTGCGTGGGCGGCTCCCTTTGCGGAGGCGGGCGGCGGTATAACGGCGGTCTTTTATCTTGAAAGAAAGAGCCGCGAGCAGATAATACCCAAAATAGGCAACGCGGCGGTTTTTAACCGTTCAAGAATACAGGACGTCGGCGACACCCGCTCGGATTATGAACAGCTTGACGACGCTATAGAATCGGCGCTCTTTATGAAAGCTCAGATAAACCGTGAGGGCGAGGATTTTTATTATATTAACACCCTTATGTCGGTATCTGCGGATAATGTAGACAACCTTAAAAGGCGCGAAAAGGAAACGGTTAATCTCTGCGGTTCTATGGGCTTTACCGCAAGGAGAGCCGACTATATGCAGGATAAGGCTTTTTTGTCGTTACTTCCCTTGCTTGAAATCGATCAGGATATAGCGCATAAATCAAGACGGAATATTTTAACAAGCGGCGCCGCCGCGGCGTTTCCGTTCTCGTCCTTTGAAATGTGCGACGAGACGGGGATTTTTTACGGGCTTAATCTGCATAACAGCTCGTCGGTTATAGTAGACCACTACAATACGACCCGTTACAGCAACGGCAATATGGCTGTGTTCGGAATGTCAGGCGCGGGCAAGACCTTTTTCCTGCTGTTGCTTGCAATGCGGCTGCGTATGCAGGGGGTAGGGGTGTATATAATAACCCCCGAAAAGGGCTTTGAATACAGGGGCGCGTGCGAGGCGATAGGCGGTAAATTTATTCAGATAGGTGCAGGCTCTGCCGACTGTATAAATCTTATGGAGATAAGGCGCATCACAGCGGATATTGACGCAGACTCGTCCGATACTTTAAGGGACAACAGCTCGGTACTGCTTGAAAAAATACAGAATATTCATATCTTCTTTGATTTGCTTTATCCCGGCATTTCGCCCGACGAAAAATATCTTTTGGACAGGGCGATACTTAACTGCTACAGAAGCTTTGGAATTACAAAGGATAACCGCAGTCTTACGGATAAAAACGGAAGGATAAAAAGAATGCCCTGCTTTGCGGATTTAATTCCCTTTATGGAGAAATTCACCGAGCTTAAAAGCGTTACTATGGCGCTTAAACGGCTGGTTGAGGGCTCTGCCTCGGGGCTTGGAGGACAGACTAATATTGACTTGTCCTCACCGTTTATTGTCCTTGACACTTCAAGGCTTAGCAAGGAGTTTACGGCGCTTGGCACATTTATAGCGACCGAGTTTGTAAAGGACAGAATATCCTTATCCCGAGTAAAGAAAAAAGCCGTTATTTTGGACGAGGCGTGGAAGATAGCAGGCGAGACCGGCAATGAGCAGGCGGCGGATTTCGTCGTCGGGCTTATAAAGACGGTGCGCGGCTACGGTGCTATATTCGTATCCGCAACCCAAAACGTCGTGGATTATTTTGCACTTAACGGCGGCAAATTCGGCGACGCTCTGCTTGGAAACAGCAGGCTTAAATTACTGTTACAGCTTGAGGAAACCGAAGCGGTAAAGCTTAAAGAAAAGCTTATGCTTACCGAAAGCGAGACAATGCAGATAATCCGCTGCGGCAGGGGCGAGGGGCTTTTATGTGCGGGCCGCAACCGTATAGCGATAGATATACGTGCCTCCGACACCGAATTTGAGCTTATAACTACTGATAGAGAAAGTCTTGAAAAAAGAGTAAAGGCAGAATAAAG
>JBJEOD010000047.1:0-1705 GCA_051880535.1 Acutalibacteraceae bacterium
TTACTGCGGAAATTAACAAGGTTATATCCAAAGCCCGGGGACTGAGCGACACCCGAAAGGAGCTTGAGGATACCGATTCTAAATCCAAGGAAACCTTTCTTAAATTCCTAAAGGACGATATAGAAAAGCTTTCCGCAGAGCTTGACGGTCTTCGCAAAGCGCAGTCCGAGGAGGACTCTCCCGACATTATCCAAAAGGAAATCGAGGAAATAGACCTCTTATTAAGCCGGGGGCTTTTGTCCGACGAAGAGTATTCCGAGCTTAAAGCTGAGGAGAAAAATCTCGCCGCCCTTGAAGCGCAGATAAAAAAACTGCGGGAATACACGGTCGAGGATAAAGTTGCCGAGCTTAACAGTCAGGCGGCGGCTTTTGAAACTGACAAACGCAAATACACCGAAATTGTTACGGCGCTTGGCGAATACATCTCAAAGCGCACCGAGCTTGCGGCGGCTGAGCTTAAAATGCCGAACGTCAGCATAACCCTTTTCGAGACCCTTAAAACCACAGGCGAGCTTAAAGACGTCTTTCGCTTTGCCTACAAGGGCAGAGACATTGCGGTGCTTTCGCTTTCCGAAAAAACCGCCGCGGGAATCGAAATTGCAGGGCTTTTCCGCCGTGTAACAGGGCTTGAGCTGCCGCTTTGCGTTGACAACACCGAAAGCATAGCGGTTTTTGACCAGAGTCAATTCCCTCAGCAGACCATTCTTCTCAGAATGGTAAAGGGCGCTCCCCTTTCGGTTCGGACTATGAACCGCACCGCCGAAAGCGAAGCCCTGCCTAAAGCTTCATAAATGGGAGCGTATATTACCTTTGACCTTCTCGATACTGCTGAGCTTTGCGGACTTGATATAAAGGGACGCACTCTTGCAAAGGAGGAGGTCGAGGCGCGGTGTCCTTACTGTAACGACCACCGCTACCGTATGTATTTAAACAGAACTACTCATATGTTTTTCTGTCAAAACTGCGGAACGGGCGGAAACGCCGTCACCCTGTATGCCGACTGCAATCCGAAAGGAATAAGGCTTACCAATTACGAAAGCTATAAAGCCCTTTCAGCCGAGCCGTCGGTAAGACAATATGACGTACCGATAATTGAAAGCTGCGACGAACCGACCATAAGGGAATTATCCGAGCGGAGCGAAATTTACCTTGAATTTCTAAAGCTTTTACGCCTTGAAAAAGACCACCTTACCAATCTTTTAAACAGAGGCTTAAGCACAGAAATAATAAAGGGAAATATGTATAAGAGCTTCCCCACGGATAAAACCGAACGGCAATGGATATGCGACAATCTCGCCGCCCGATACGATTTAACCGATGTACCCGGTTTTTACCGTTCGGGCGGACGGTGGAGCATTATAGGTCTTAAAAGCGGTATTCTTATTCCCATATGCAGTAAGGATAGTTTAATACAGGGCTTGCAGATACGCTTTGACAACCCTCCGATAAAGCGCATTACCGCCTCCGACGGCAAGGTAACCGAAAAGGTCGGCGGACGCTTCCGCTGGCTTTCAACAGGCGGAAACGGCTTTACGGACGGCACGGGGATAACAAGCTATATCCACGTCACGGGAGACGTATCAAGCGATACTCTTTATCTTACCGAGGGAGGAATGAAGTCCGACATCGCGAGCTATCTGTCGGGCGGCAGGCTGTTTATTGGGCTTACGGGAGTACAGAATGTCAGGTACTTAAAGGAGATTGT
>JBJEOD010000047.1:1805-3550 GCA_051880535.1 Acutalibacteraceae bacterium
GGCAAGCTGCTGTATTATTCCACCTCAAACATTCTGATTCCGAAAAACACATTTGTGCAGCTCGGGAAAGCCTTCAATTTACCGAAGGTTAAGCCTGCTCGGGAATCAAAATCGAGCGCCTACCGTTACGCGACAACGGCGCTTAAGGAGCGTGTAGTAACCAAAGACTTAAGCGGTACGCATATCTACAGAATATACTGCCGCGACAACAAGCAGGACACGTCTGCGGTTATCTGCAGAGAGCTTGTGAAGGAAACTATGAACGCCACCACAAATAGCTACAAAAAGCTTGCAAACATAGCTTTTAAGCATGAAACAGAGGAAATGTATTACGACAATCTTGCAGACGACGCCGATGTTAACGCGGAAGGCTACTGCCAACAGGCGCTTACGCTGTTTGAGAAGTTCAGGAATTGCTACAATTCCGACCACGTCGATTCGGTAGTGCAGTATCTGCTCGATAAAATGCAGGCAGTGAAGATAAACATTCACGGAAATCTGTATTTTATCCCGAGCACCCACCTGCCGCTTCTTAACGTGCTGGAGGATTATATCGAGGCACTTTCCAAGAATAATCTTAATCAAGGAAACGTTTCATCCAACAGTATGTTTGTAGCCGACGATGAAAAGCAGCGTGAGAAAATGGCGGCTGAGTTTTATATGAACTACCGCCGCGACATCGAAGCCTACGAGGAGCGCATACAGCACTTTATCGACAACGGCTGCGATTCTACCGCTGTAATCGAACGCTGGCTTAAGAAAATCGGTAAGCGTCAAATAGGAAGGCGGTAGCAAAAAACAAGACCGTGAGATTTAAGTCACAGTCTTGTCGTGTATATATCAATATGCAGTTTTAAAATTTTCGGGTAAGAGTTTATTTGCCCAATTTTCATCTGTGGTGCTGAGTGTAGGTGCGGTTTTAAAAATACAAACAAGATATTTATACGGATCAATGCCCGCCGCTTTTGCAGTCTCTATCAAGCTAAATGTTACGGCACTGTTTCTAGCCCCTTTGGGTGTATTTGCAAAAAGGAAATTCTTTCTGTCAATAACAAATGGCTTTATGCTTCGTTCTGCAAGATTATTACTGCATTCCAATCGCCCGTCAAGCAAATAGTTTTGGATGACGGGTAGTTGATTGTTCAGATATGTCAGTGCGATTCCGAGCTTACTCTTTTGCGAAGCCATCCTCGTTTTTGCCCAGGATGAAAATTCTGCAATTAAAGGTTCTGCTTTTATTTTTCTTTGCCTGAAGCGTTCTTGAGGCGGTAAATCCACAAGCTCTTTTTCTATTGCAAATAGCTTATTGCAGTAAGCTATTGCCGTAGCTACCGTCGGACTTGCTTTACCGTTCGGAGATGCCTTTTCTGCATCGGTAAACTTTCTGCGTAAATGTGCAAGGCAGCCCACACGGACTGCATTCTCAACCGTGTTATATCCTGTGTATCCGTCGGTTTGAAGATAACCGTTAACATAGATTTTTCACACATAGTTTTTTATCCTCCTATGACGCCAGAAGGTCGAACAGATTAAGCTGTCCGTCCGTCTGACCGTTATCTGCCGTAACAGCAGGCTTTACAACCTTTAATTCCGTTGGAGCATTAGTTTTTGCGGCTGTTTTTTCGGTATTGCGCTCGTTCTTGATAGCCATTTGCTTAAAGGAAGCCGTTAAGTCCTCAACATTTTCCTTTATTCCGTTCATCAGGTCCTTTGCAAGCTGAGCAGTCATATCCTCGCACTCGGAC
>JBJEOD010000048.1:0-3546 GCA_051880535.1 Acutalibacteraceae bacterium
CAAAAAAGCGGCGGAGCTGGGAATGGAGAATACCCATTTTGTCACTCCGTCGGGACTTGACGCAGAGGGTCACTACACCACCGCCAAGGACTTAGCACTTTTAGCGGCTTACGCACTTAAAAACGAGGAATTTGCTAAGGCGGCGGCAAGCGAGTCGGCGGTGCTTAATTACGGAAACCCGCCCTACAGGCGCTCGCTTACAAACCATAATAAAATGCTTAAGCTTTTTGAGGGAGCGGTGGGGGTTAAAACAGGCTTTACCAAAAAGTCGGGCAGATGTCTTGTCTCTGCCGCCCGCAGGGACGGCAAGCTCGCGGTAGCGGTTACGCTTAACGACCCAGACGACTGGAACGACCACATAAATCTGCTTGAATATGGGCTTGAATCGATAAAGCAAACCGAGTACAGCCCGAAAACCTCCTGCTACAATATACCCGTAATAGGTTCAGCCGAGGAGCAGATAGAGGTTTTTATCGAGCCTTACACGGTCAACACCCTTGAAACCGAGAATATAAGCTGTACCGTAAATCTCCCTAAATTTCTCTACGCCCCGATTGCAAAGGGCGACATTTTAGGGAGCGTGGAATACAAAATGGGTAACGAGGTTATAGGCAGGGTAGAGCTTACCGCGCTTAGGAATATTTCCGCCTTTTCCGAAAAGCCGAGCTTTGCGGAGGAGATAAAGGATAATATAAAGTACATATTAAAGAATATTTAGGAGCAAAAATGAAGGATAATAAAATAAGACTGCAAAAGCATCTTTCCGAATGTGGGGTAGCCTCCCGCAGGAAGGCGGAGGAGCTGATAGCGGCGGGCAAGGTTAAAGTTAACGGGCATATCGCCGAGATAGGCGCAAGGGTAGACCCTAAGAGAGACAAGGTGACCGTAAGGGGCAGGGCGGTTGTTCCCGTAAACGAAAAGGTTTATATAATGCTTAATAAGCCGCGCGGCTTTGTCACCACAATGAGCGACGAGTTAGGGCGCAAAACCGTTTCGGATTTAGTGGCGGACGCAGGTAATAGGATTTTCCCTGTCGGCAGGCTTGACCGTGATTCCGAGGGGCTTTTAATTATGACCAACGACGGCGATTTTGCAAATAAGCTGACCCACCCGTCCTCCCATGTCAACAAGACCTATCGCGTGACCGTAAAGGGAACCGCCGAGGAGGAACAGTTGCTTCAAATGAAGGAGGGAATAGTTCTCGACGGCAGGAAAACCCTCCCCTGCGACTGCTTTGTCGCCGAGAGAAAAGCCGACAGAACCGTGCTTATCTTTGTTTTGAACGAGGGCAGAAACCGCCAGATACGCCGTATGTGCGAGGCGGTGGGGCTTGAGGTGCTTCGCCTTAAGCGCACCGAAATTGCGGGTGTTAAGTTGGGAATGCTCCCGCAGGGAAAATGGCGACCCTTAAACGAAAGGGAAATGCGCAGGCTTACCAATATTACGCAGAAGGGGCGTGAGGAGGAATGATTACCTTAGCGCCTTTAAGCGATAAAGCGGAAATTTGCCGCCTGTTTTCGGAAAGCGGACTTGATTTTACCGATAATTCAGGATGCGTTAAGGCAAAATGCGGCGAGGAGGTACTCGGTTTTTGCCTTTACGATTTAGATAAAAGCTCAATTGTAATTTACAAAATTGTACCCGAAAACGATTTAAGTCTTGCCGACGGGATACTCAGAAGCACCCTTCACGTCGCCGCAGAGCGCAGTATTATGAACGCCTTTTACAGCGGCGAAGATATAGAAAAGCTCTGCGATAAGCTTGATTTTATTAAGGACAGAGCGAAAAAAAGCCTTAAAATAAACAAGCTTTTTGAAAGCTGCTGTCGAGAGCCTCGACAGGCAGACGCGTTATAAATAAAACCAAACGGGGTTGTCGCATTAAGGTAAAAATGCACAAATCAAAGGCCCCCTTGCCTAAAGGGGGCTGTCACCGATAGGTGACTGGGGGATATTAGATTTACAGCAAATCGGATTATATCCCTCCACCGCCGTTCGGCGGTCCCCCTCCCGTAAGGCTTGGGAGGCTTTTTGTGCAAAATGCCCTTAACGCGACAGCCCCGTAACTTTTTTATTCGGTTTTAACTATGAACGAAAAATCGATATATCCGTTTCCGAAATTTGTGAATACGTCGTTTAGCGCTGTTGAATAGGCAATCGTTGTATTTTGAAATGCTATGGGGAAAATACTGCTTGATTTAAGCACCCTTGTCTGAATTTCCGAGGGGCTTTGTCCGTTTGCCTGCACGCCGAAATTGGAAAGATATTCCTCTATATCGGGGCTGTCTGCGCGGACGGGGAAGACCGCCATATCAAGGGTCTGATTTTTAAGCTCGGAAACAAGCTTTTCCGCGCTGCTTACCGCCTCGATATTAACGAACGCGCCGAGGTTGTTTTGCCAATGACCCACAATATCGGTAATAACGGGCTTTATAACCCCGTTGTCGTAGTAGTAAAGCTTTACGCCCGAGGGAAATTTCTTTTCTGCAAGCTTTGCGGTTTCCTTTGCAAAGAGGGCTTTAGCGGCTTCGGCGTTATAAAAGGTCATACCCGAAGAGCCTGTATTTTCGTTTACCGCGGCGGGGAAAATCGAATCGGCGGGGGTGTAGCCTGTTTTAAGGTCGCCGCCGTAGACCTCGCTACCCACAAGCATTGCAAGCGATTTGCGCAAAGCTTCCGAAAAATCGGAGCTTATCGTTAAAAACCAGCAGATGTTCTGGTAATCAATGGTTTTAAGCCCGTTTTCGTGGGCGGTATCCGTTAGGGAGGAATCGATGAAAGCAATATCGACATTGTTGCCGATAAGGCGGTCTATTGCGGACTCGTCCTTGTCCTTTGTGATGTAAACCGCCGCGTTTTTTGCGGTGAAGGTGCCTGTGTAAAGGCTGTTTGAATAAAGCCGTATTCCGAAGCTCTCCTTGTTCCACTTTGTAAGCTTATAGCTGCCGCAGGAAATGGTATTCTCGGCGTTAAGCCCGTATTTTCCGCCCGTTTCCTCAAAGAATTTTCGGTTGCAGGGCATTGCCACGGAGGTGGTGAGCGCCTCCTCAAAATCCCCGTCCTCGTATGCGAGCTTTATTACAAGGGTGTAACTGTCGGGAGCTGTAACGCCGAGCGTATCGGCGTTTTTTTTGCCCTCATATATATCCTTGGCGTTTTCAATCGGGAAAAGACGGGAGGCAAAGGGCGCTTTAGTTTCGGGGGATACTGCGCGGCGAAAGGCAAAGACAAAGTCGTCGGCTGTGAGCGGCTCCTCGTTGCTCCAGACCGTGTCCTTACGCAGCTTAAAGGTATAGGTCAAGCCGTCCTTTTCAAAGCTTTCTGATACCCCGCATACAATAGCACCGCTTGCGTTTTTGCGCAAAAGTCCTTCGAAAATATTTCCCACTATCGCAAGCTCGGAATCGGTCGAGGCGGTCTGCGGGTCGAGGGTGTAGGGCTGTTCGGGAATTTCAAAATATATAATGGCGTCCTGATAGCTGTCGCCGCAGGCGGAAAGGGAAAGCACCGTAAGCACCGCCAGTATCAGGGAAAGCGCCTTTAAAAC
>JBJEOD010000049.1:0-3542 GCA_051880535.1 Acutalibacteraceae bacterium
ATCCCCCAGTCACGGCTTCGCCGCGACAGCCCCCTTTAGGCAAGGGGGCCAGAAATGCCCCAACATTTACAAAGGAACCGCATTAAAAAAACGTCCACCGATGCCTTAAAGGGGACAAAAGCCCCCTGACATCACTGAACGTCATTGCTCAATGTATATTAATCTTATGTTTATATTATAAATATATAATCCTCAAATGTCAAGAGTTCGCTTATCATTATTTTTCCGAAAAAATCCCTATTTTCACCTCGCGTTTTGTTGCAATTCAGCATATAATTAATTTTATTAATCGAAATCAAATTTCAACTTAAAAATATTTTGCAAAATTGCCTATTTAGAAAAAATAGTTAAAAAATTCACATTTTTCTTGACAAATGAATTTTGCCGACGTATAATAGCCACAACGAAACGGCAATGGCGTCGGTAGTGAAAACTACTTTTGTCTGCCGTTTCTTTTTTGTGACAATATTATACGGGTGAAATTCAAGCGGCAATGGTGTCGTGTATGGGAGATTTGTCTCTCTGACGCCGTTGCCGCTTTTGTTTTGCCCAAAAGAAAAAGAGAGGTTAAACTATGAGCAAAATAAGCGAAATTTTCGGCAGCAACGTGTTTAATGACAGCGTTATGCAGCAGCGGCTTCCGAAAGAAACCTACAAGGCGCTCCAGCGCACAATCAAGGAGGGTCGTTCCCTTGAGCCTAACGTAGCGACGGTTGTCGCCAACGCAATGAAGGACTGGGCTATAGAAAAGGGAGCTACACATTACACCCACTGGTTCCAGCCGCTCTCGGGCCTTTCCGCAGAAAAGCACGACAGCTTTGTAACCCCCGTAAGCGACGGAAAGGTGATTATGGAGTTTTCGGGCAAGGAGTTAATTCAGGGCGAGCCTGACGCCTCCTCCTTCCCCTCGGGCGGACTTCGAGCCACCTTTGAGGCGAGGGGCTACACCGCCTGGGATCCTACCTCCTATGCATTTATAAAGGACGGCGTGCTTTGTATTCCGACAGCCTTCTGCTCCTACGGCGGCGAGGCGCTTGACAAGAAAACCCCCTTGCTTCGCAGTATGCAGGCAATCAACAAGCAGGCGCTCCGCGTTTTAAGACTTTTCGGCAACACCGATGCAAAATCGGTTAAAACCACGGTAGGTCCCGAGCAGGAATACTTCCTTATCGACGAGGAGGTTTACAATAAGAGAAAAGACCTTATTTATACAGGCCGCACCCTTTTCGGTGCAAAGCCGCCCAAGGGTCAGGAGCTTGAGGATCACTACTTCGGAATTATCAAGCCGCGCGTTCAGGCGTTTATGAACGACCTTAACGAGGAGCTTTGGAAGTTGGGTATTCTCGCCAAGACCGAGCATAACGAGGTTGCCCCCGCACAGCATGAGTTAGCCCCCGTATTTACAACAACCAACATTGCGGCTGATCACAACCAGCTTACAATGGAAATTATGCAGAAGGTTGCCAAAAAGCACCATATGGTATGCCTCTTACACGAAAAGCCCTTCGCGGGTGTTAACGGAAGCGGTAAGCACAACAACTGGTCGCTTACCACCGATACGGGCGTAAACCTGTTAAACCCCGGCGACACACCCTATGAAAACGCACAGTTCTTGCTTTTCCTCTGCGCGGTTATCAAGGCGGTTGACGAATATCAGGATATGCTCCGCGTTTCGGTTGCATCTGCGGGCAATGACCACAGACTCGGCGCAAACGAGGCTCCTCCCGCGGTGGTTTCAATGTTCTTAGGCACAGAGCTTACCGAGGTTTTAGAGGCTATCGAAAAGGATCAGCCCTACGGCGGCAAGGAAAAGGAAATACTTAAAATAGGTGTTCACACCCTGCCTAAGTTCCCGAAGGACGCGACCGACCGTAACAGAACCTCTCCCTTCGCCTTTACGGGCAACAAGTTTGAGTTCAGAATGTTGGGCTCCTTCTCCTCTGTTTCCTGCACAAACGTTGTACTTAACACTGCGGTTGCAGAAGAATTAAAGCAGTTCGCGGACACTCTTGAATCGGCGGGCGACTTTGAGGAATCCTTACACGAGCTTATCAAGAAGACCATTACCGAGCATAAGCGCATTATCTTTAACGGCAACGGCTATGACGATGCGTGGATTGCCGAGGCGGAAAAGAGAGGACTTCTTAACCTCCGCTCAACACCCGAGTGTCTGCCCTATTCGGTTCACGAAAAGAACCTTAAGCTCTTTACCTCCCACAAGGTTTATTCCGAAACCGAAATGCGTGCAAGGTACGAGATTCTTTCTGAGAATTACTGCAAGACCATCAACATTGAGGCTCTTACAATGATTGATATGGCGAAGAAGGACATTCTTCCCGCGGTGAGCAAATATTCGCACGAGCTTACCGATACAATTATTGCGAAAGCCGCCTGCGGTGACATCGATTCAAGCTATGAAAAGGATTTGGCGGCTAAGATAAGCAAGCTTAACGCCACAGCCTATAAGAAGGTATTAAAGCTTGAAGAGGCGACCCTTAAGGCTAAGGAAATCGACGATACCACAGAGCTTTCAATGTTCTATAAGGACAGCGTGTTCGCCGCTATGAGCGAGCTTAGAATTACGGTTGACGAGCTTGAAACTATGGTTCCGGCTGAAAGCTGGCCCTATCCGTCCTACGGCGATATGCTCTTCAGCGTAAAATAACAGGTCTTAAGCCGCCGCGTAAATGCGGCGGCAGGCAATAAATTTTTTAAAGGGATGATTTTATGGATTCAACAATCATGGAAGCCATCTCCGGAGAAGTCTTCGGGGTCTGGTTTTTAATCGGTGCGGCGCTGGTGTTCTGGATGCAGGCGGGCTTCGCAATGGTAGAAGCAGGCTTTACAAGAGCCAAGAACACAGGCAACATTATAATGAAGAACCTTATGGACTTCTGTATCGGTACTGTGGTCTTCATTCTGATAGGTTTCAGCCTACTTTTAGGCGAGGACGTTGTAGGACTTATCGGTAAGCCCGGGTTCGACATCTTCACAGCTTATGAGGGCTTTGATTTTTCAAACTTCGTATTCAACCTTGTTTTCTGCGCCACAACCGCTACGATAGTTTCGGGCGCTATGGCTGAAAGAACAAAATTCCTTTCCTACTGCATTTATTCGGGCGTTATCTCGGCTCTTATCTACCCGATCGAGGCTCACTGGATCTGGGGCGGCGGCTGGCTTTCACAATTAGGCTTCCACGATTTTGCAGGCTCCTGCGCTATACATATGGTCGGCGGTATCTCCGCTCTTATCGGCGCTAAAATCTTAGGACCGCGTATCGGCAAGTTCAAAAAGGATGAAAAGGGCAAGGTTGTAAAGGTAAACGCCTTCCCCGGTCACAGCATTGCTTTAGGCGCTTTAGGCGTATTCATTCTCTGGCTCGGCTGGTACGGCTTTAACGGTGCGGCTTGTACCTCTATTGAGCAGTTAGGCTCTGTATTCCTTACCACAACCGTTGCTCCTGCTGTTGCGACCGTTGTATGTATGATATTCACCTGGATTAAGTACGGCAAGCCCGATGTTTCAATGTGCCTTAACGCTTC
>JBJEOD010000050.1:0-3511 GCA_051880535.1 Acutalibacteraceae bacterium
AGCGTTAAGGATAATTTAAAAAGCCGCGCCGCCCTTTACGGAATTAAGGGACAGGCGTTTAAGGACAGGCTTTCGGAGCTTGCGCGGGCGCTTGATTTTGAAAATCTGCTCGGGCGGACGGTGTCCAAGCTTTCGGGAGGACAGCGGCGCAGGATAGATATTGCCCGCGCCCTTTTCCACCGTCCAGAGATACTTATATTAGACGAGCCTACCACAGGTCTTGACCCCCAGACGCGGCGGCTTTTGTGGGACGTTGTGACAGATCTTAGAAAAAAGGAAAATATGACGGTCTTTCTTACCACTCACTATATGGAGGAGGCGGCGGACGCCGATTACGTTGTGATACTCGACAGCGGCGAAATAGCCGCAAAGGGTACGCCGCTTGAGCTTAAGAATAAGTATACGGGCGATTTTATAACCCTTTACGGCGCACAGGAACAGCAGGCGAAAACGCTTGGTCTGCCGTTTGAGAGGGTCGGCGGAGCTTTAAGGGTAAGCGTGCCGAATACCGCCGCGGCGACCGCACTAATAACCGCGCACCCCGACCTTTTTACCGATTACGAAATCACAAAGGGCAAGATGGATGACGTATTTTTAGCGGTTACGGGCAAAAGCCTTGAAGGAGGGAACGCAAAATGACAGGCTGTTATTCAATTTTTAAGCGCAACTGCAAGCTGTTTTTTAAGGATAAGGGAATGTTTTTCACCTCGCTTATAACGCCGCTTATTCTGCTTGTGCTGTACGCGACCTTTCTTGCAAATGTGTATAAGGACAGCTTTATGTCCTCAATGCCCGAGGGCTTCAGCGTTCCCGAAAAGCTGATTGACGCAACGGTGGGCGGGGAGCTGTTTTCGTCCCTCTTAGCGGTTTGCTGTGTGACGGTGGCGTTTTGCTCAAATATGCTTATGGTAGCCGATAAGGTTTCGGGCGCGCGCAGGGATTTTGACGTAACCCCCGTTAAAAAATCCGCCCTTGCCCTCGGCTATTATTCGGCGGCGGCGTTTTCTACCTTAATTATATGTATAGTCGCGTCCTTAGCCTGCTTTATCTATCTCGCGGCGGTCGGCTGGTACCTTACCGCGGGGGATATTCTGTTCCTAATGCTTGATATTTTCCTGTTGGTGCTGTTCGGTACGGCGCTTTCCTCGGTTATCAATTTCTTTTTGTCCACACAGGGGCAGATTTCCGCCGTCGGGACGGTCGTTAGCGCTGGCTACGGCTTTATCTGCGGGGCGTATATGCCGATTTCCCAGTTTGGTAAGGGACTTCAGAGGGTGATTTCCTTTTTACCCGGCACCTACGGTACCTCGCTTATCCGCAATCACGCCTTAAGGGGAGTGTTTGAGGAAATGGCGGCGACAGGTTTCCCAAAAGAAACGGTGGAGGGGATAAAGGATTCGATTGACTGCAATCTTTATTTCTTTGATAACAAGGTAGAGCTTTCCTCAATGTATATAATCGTCGCGGTATCTGCGGCGGCGCTGATAGGGATATACATTTTAATAAATGTACTTGCGGACAGGAAAAAATAAAATAACAGGTTGACAGTTAAATTTATGTGTGATAATATATGGAAAAACCACCGAAAGGAAGAGAAATTATGAAATATGAAATTTTACATTTAAAGGATTATTACCCGTTTTTAGGGGAGAACGGCTGTGACCCGACGGTTGAGGTATATCTGCCCTTCAATATGACCGAAATGCACCGCGAAAACGATAAAAGACCCTGTATGATAGTCTGCCCGGGCGGTGGATACGGTATGTGTTCACAGCGCGAGGCGGAGCCTATCGCTTTGCAGTTTTTGCCGCAGGGATATAATGTGTTTACAATTACATACTCGGTTGCCCCGCACCGTTTCCCTACCCAGCTTCGCGAGGTTGCGGCACTTATGGAGCTTATCTATAAAAACGCCGACGACTGGAACTGTGACACCTCTAAAATTGCAATTATCGGCTTTTCGGCGGGCGGTCACCTTGCAGCCCATTATTCGACAATGTTTGACTGCAAGGAGGTAAGGGAGGTTTTCCCTGAGAGCAAGAGTGTTAACGCATCGGTGCTGTGCTATCCTGTTATCTCCGCCGACCCCGCCCACGGACATATGGGAAGCTTTTACAACCTGCTTGGCAAGCAGGATATTTCGGAGGAGGAAACAAACTACTTCTCCTGTGACCGCAATGTTAAGGATACCACTCCGCCCGCCTTTATCTGGCACACCGCAGAGGACTCCTGCGTACCTGTTATGAACAGTATTGTTTATGCAAAGGCGTTAAGCGAGCATAAGGTTCCGTTTGAGCTTCATATATATCCGTTCGGATGGCACGGCTTATCCACCTGTGATGCACAGACCAACGATGGGTTTAACGGTGGAGTTGACCACGCCAACGCATGGCTTGGCAATCTTGCAAAATGGCTTAAGCTAATAGGCTTTACAAAATAAGATGGAAATGAGGCCTTTTTTAGGAATTGATTTAACCGAAGACAAAAAGAACGAACAATTAAACGGAGAGGAATTTATTATAGAAAGGGTTTCCTCCGATATGTCCGAGACGCTTTCAAGGTCGGTTGAGGATGCGGTAGACGCGGTTGAAGGGGCAAAGCTGCCCCTTGCCGCCAGAATCGTGCATTGGGTTTGCGGTCTGGTCGGGGCGGTTACGGCGATAGGGCTTCTGAAGGCTGTTACCGGAGAGGACGGAATAACCCTTGCCGAAGCATATCAAAACGCCCCGTGGCTGTTCTGGATCACCGTAGCTTGCCTTTTAGTCTGGCTTATACTCACCCTGCTTAGCCATCAAAAGGAAAAGACAGTTACGGAGAGCAGTAAAAGCAGTCACGCTTTTTCAAGGCTGGATACCGTTACCGATAATATTTTTGACGAGCTGGAGGTTCCGTCTGACACTCGGGCGGTGGATATTCTGTCATTTAATTATAAGATTAAGGACGGCATACCAAAGGCGCATGAAAAAGGACTTGACATCACGCCGTACAATAATTTTGAGTTTAGGGCTTTTACCGACTCCGAAAATCTGTATCTTGCGGATTTGGAAGGCAAATACTGTTTTCCGCTTTCATCGTTTTGCGCTATACATACGGTCAATAAAAGAATTTCCGTTCCCGACTGGAATAAGGAAACAGAACCCAACAAAGGAATATATAAGCATACAAATTAAATGTTAACGATTATGGCTGTGTTTCCTTCAAGCCGTATCATATTTTGGAATTAGAGCATAACGGTGAAATCTGGGGGATATATTTCCCGAGCTATGAGCTGCCCGTATTTGAAGAGCTGACAGGCCTTGCCGCAGATAAATCGTAAATATCCTCAAACCGTAAAAACGGGGCTGTCGCGTTTGGCAACGCCAGATAAGGAAGTTTTTATGTAGGATACGGTGTAACTCAGTAAAATGGGTTGCACCGTATTCTTTTTTCTCTTATGCTACAAAGCGGAAGTCCTGTGGGTTTGCCCGTATTTCCTCCATCATAGCAAGAATTTCCTGTTCGGTTGGAATAT
>JBJEOD010000051.1:0-3508 GCA_051880535.1 Acutalibacteraceae bacterium
CCTGATCCTTCAACGTGTTTACATTGCTTGCATTAAAACGCTTTATTTCATTCTGAAAATTTGTTCCGCTTGCAGATTTGTTTGTAACTGTATAAAGGTTATCATCGCTGTCAATTGCAAAATTTGCAATAGGAACCGGCACATAGCGCCTCATAAAGGCTGTCTGCTTTTTCCCGAGAATAGATTTCCAAAAGTAGTCTGAAAGAACAGTTACAGTTGACTCTACAGTATTTCCGCCTAAAAATGTTATGAATTTGTAATCATCCTCAGCAGAAAAAACGCAGACACCCTGATAAACCGATGAAACAAGAACATAAAGGTTATCACTGCTATCAAGCCCGACCTTTGTCGGCGCGAATGATGCGAGACTACGGAAAGTTGAAATGTCCGGTCGACCGATTTCCCGAGTAATATTTCCTTCAATATCAGCAAAGAAAACACGCTTATTATCCGTATCGGCAATTATATATGTAAATTCATCTCCGTCACGTTTTACACAAATTCCGTTAATATTTGCAAGAAAAATCTCTTCATCATTCTCGCGGAAAATCACCTTTCTGAGATAATTCAGATCAGAATCGAAAACAAATACACATCCGTTTTCCTGATCAAGCATGTGAAGTTCCCCTATTGAATCCATGTAAAAATCAGTCGGTGACCATGTAGTTCTTGCATCGACATCGTTACTTCGTACAACAGCAGTCGGAACATAACCCGAAGGTGATGCCACCGCCGTTTCAGTAGCGTCATATTGGTAGGAAACCGCCTTGCAGCTTACCGAATGCAAGGATATAACACTAATAATAACTATCCATACCGCAATTCTGCGCAAAACACAGTTTATTGTTTTCATGCGGTTTCCCCTCCTTTATATTATTCCTTAATTCCTGAAGATGTCATAGTTTCAATGACATTGCTTTGCGTAATTAAAAACACAAGCAGCAGCGGCAACATTAAAACCACAGCCGATGCCATTGACGGTCCCATACGTGAGATTCCCGCCGCAATTACATTAGTGAATGCCATATTCAGCATTTTCAACTGTTCGTCAAATACCATATTCAAAGGCTGCTGCGCCCAAACGTCCTGAAATGTAAACAGCAAAAGAGTCATCCAGGCAGGCTTAACCTGCGGCATTACAATCCCGAAGAAAATTCTAAAATGGGACGCACCGTCAATCCTTGCCGATTCAATTAGTGCCATTGGTACGCTTTCCATAAACTGCTTCATCAGAAACAACCCGAGAGGTACTGCAAGATGCGGTACAATATATACCCAGTATGTATTTATCATGTGCAGTCGTGCAAGTATTACATACTGAGGAAGTGCCAGAACAACACCGCTGAAAAGCAATGTTAACACCACAAGCTCAAACAACCAGCTTACCTTAAGCTTGAATTTAGCAAGCGGGTATGCCGCCATTGAAGAAAAAAGCACGCGGCCTGCAGTTGTCACAACAGTAATAAAAATACTATTGAAAAGATATCTTGAAAACGGAACATGCATATTTGCAACCAGTTCAAACAATGTGGTATAGCTTTCCCCGGTAGGGCGGCGAACAAAAAAGCGCGGTGGGAAAGCAAACAGTTCATCCAACGGCTTGATAGACTGCAGAACAGCATAAAACAGCGGCAACATCATTACAAGTCCAAAGCATAAGAGTATAATCAAAATAAAAAGGCTTGCTGCATTGCTACGGTTTCCGTTACGATTATTATTAATTTTCAAACCACGCAATTTCATGTCCTCCCTTCCTAAATTGTAAGATATGTCAATCTGCGGCGATATATCGCAATATAAAGTTCACAATTGTTTTAAAAAGCAGCATCATCATAAATAGAATAACCGCTATCGCACACGCATAGCCCATTTCATACCGTACCGTTCCGTAATCCGTCATATGTAACACTATGGTATGTGTTGAATAATTAGTGCTGGTGCCGAACAACTGTGATGAAAGTGTACTTACGGAAAAAGACGCAGAAATCTGCATAATTGCACCGAATAGCAACTGCGGTTTCATCATTGGAAGAGTTATGTAGAACATTTCCTGCAGACGATTTCGTATTCCGTCAATGCTTCCTGCCTCATAAACTGAAGAATCAATACTCTGAAATCCTGCAATAAATGCAAGAAATCCTGTTCCGAGACTCATCCAAAGCTGAACAATAATTAAAACCCCAAAGTTATATGACGTATCTGTCAGCCATTGAATCGGTTCTTTTAGCAAACCCATATTCAACAGGAAACCATTAATCAGACCGTGAGCATCACCGCTGAACATGTATTTCCAAATATAAAATACCGAAGCGCCGGAAAGTGCAGGTGCATAAAAGCAGAAAGTCAGCGCAACACGAATTT
This sequence comes from Acutalibacteraceae bacterium, assembly GCA_051880535.1. Lineage (GTDB taxonomy): Bacteria > Bacillota > Clostridia > Oscillospirales > Acutalibacteraceae > UBA737. The sequence continues at coordinate 2,362 of JBJEOD010000051.1, forward strand.
TTTGATTAAACTCATTTATAAGCCACGCCAGAAAAAAACAAAGAATATAGCCGAGCGGGCCTGTAATCAGTGAGAATAAAAGCGTATTTCTGACGGCAATCCCAAAAATTTCATCCTGAACAATCAGATTTACATAATTACTTAATCCGATAAAGGATGGAACCTCAAGCATGTTGTAATATGTAAAGCTCAACGCTATCGCCGTAACCACCGGAAGCACTGTCATAATAAAGTAGAACAGAAAGTACGGCAACATTAAAAAATATAATTCGTAATTCTTTGCAAGCTCTTTTCGCCATGTAATATGCTTTTTTTTATTCGATGCCAAGTTCCTTTCGCTTCCTCTCTATTTCACCGTTAATACGTTTACTGTAATCAAGAATTGACTCTTTTGTATTTCTTGAATTATAAATAACATCACGGAACGCATTTAAAAGATCCCGTTCCAGATAATAATTGCCCGGTACTTGCGGAATTTCCTTAACATAATCACGTTGCTCAAGCAAAACCTTACGCACGTCAGACGGATAATTTGAGCCTTGCAATGCCTTGGTGTTTGCACAGGCAACTCGGCCGATTGTTCCCACTCTGGCTTCTATTTCCTGTGCATAGTGTGTCTGTGCTGCATCTCCGATCCACCAGCGTACAAACTGCCAGGCTTCCTTAGGATGTTCTGTAGAAGCAAGAATTACCGTTGCCGTTCCATTTGCTGACTCTTCACGATGTATTTCACCGTTTTCGTCAACCGTTCCCGGTATCAGTGTCATTTTCCAGAGGTTTCGAATTTCAGGAGCTGCTGCGGAAAGCTGATTATAATTGATATAAGGAGCAATGGCTAGCGGCATCTCTCCGCTGCGGAAGCGGTTGAAAAAATCATACGAAAGCGGAAGTCCTGTCACAGTAAACATATCAGTCCATTCTGCAAATGCATCAATTGCAGTCCGCTGAGTAAGAAGTGTTTTACTAAGATCTTTAGTGAAAACCTCTCCCCCTTTTTGGAACAAAAGCGTATAAAACATAGATGTATCTGTATCAATCGGTATGCCGGTTTCCAGCTGATACAAATGTAGCTGATTGGCAACATTAATAAAATCCTGCCATGTCTGCGGAACGGAAAGTCCAAGTTCATCAAACACATCTGTCCTAT
>JBJEOD010000052.1:0-18616 GCA_051880535.1 Acutalibacteraceae bacterium
AACGCGCAAGCAAGCTGGGAGACAAATTAATTGTAGGAGTATCAACCGATGATTTTTGTCACGAAAAAGGGAAAACTACTGTTTTCGACATTAATAAGAGAATGGAGATGGTTTCCGATTTAAGATATGTTTCTCTTGTTATTCCGGAGTATAATATGGCTCAAAAAGTAAATGATATTGAAAAATACGGCGTTGATGTTTTTGTTCTCGGGAGCGATTATTCTGAATCATTTTTAAAAATGCCTGAATACGAGTTGCTGAAAAACAAGTGCGACATTGTTTTTCTGCCTCGTACTGAGGGTATTTCAACTACAATACTCAAGCAGGAACATAATTTTCTTTAAGGAGGAGCTATGAAAAGAGTAATAACCTACGGTTCATTTGATTTATTGCATTATGGACATATTAATCTGCTCAAGCGCGCTAAAGAGCTTGGAGATTATCTCATAGTATGTTTGTCAACCGACGAATTTAATGAGAAGGAAAAGCACAAAAAGGCATATTTTTCTTACGAAAAGCGCAAGATGCTTTTAGAAGCGGTAAGATATGTCGATTTGGTTATTCCCGAGGAAAATTGGGAACAAAAGGCTTTCGATATTCATGAATATCATATTGATATTCTTGTATTGGGCGATGATTGGAAAGGCAAGTTTGACTACCTGAAAAAAGAAGGAGTTGAGGTGGTCTATTTGCCTCGCACGCCTGAAATCAGCACATCACAGATTAAGCAGGACCTAAAGTAGTAAAACAGTATATTTTAAAAAGGCGGCGGATAAAAGCATTATTTTCCGCTTTTTTTGATATTACTTATTATGAGGAGGGGACTTATGTATCTTACCTTAAAGGATATACATAAAAGCTTCGGCGAGAAAGAGGTTTTAAAGGGGATTTCCTTTTCGGCGGAAGGCGGCAAGGCGTTCGGACTTTTAGGCAGAAACGGCGCGGGCAAAACCACGACAATACGAATTTTAATGAATGTTTTTCCCGCGAACAGCGGCGAGGTTTTGATTGACGGCAGACCGATTGATTATTCTAAGGTGGGTATCGGCTATCTTCCAGAGGAGCGGGGGCTTTACCCTAAAAAGAAAATTTCCGAGCAGCTTATTTTCTTCGCACGGCTTAAGGGTATGAACCGCACCGACGCGGCAAGCGCGGTAGATTACTGGCTCGGCAGGCTTAATATGACCGAGTACTGCGACAAGCGGCTGGACACCCTTTCAAAGGGCAATCAGCAAAAAATTCAGCTTGTGACGGCGGTTGCCCACAACCCCGATATAGTAATCCTTGACGAGCCTTTTTCGGGTCTCGACCCCGTAAACGCAATGCTCTTGGAGGAGGTTGTAAAGGAAGAGATAGCTAAGGGCAAAATCGTCCTTTTTTCAAGCCACCAAATGAATTATATCGAGGAATTTTGCGACAGTATTGCAATCTTGAACGGAGGAAAAGCGGCTCTTTGCGGCGAGCTGCGGGATATTAAGCGGGGCTATAAGAGGAATAAGCTGGTTGTTTCCTCACCGCAAAGGGAGCTTATACTGAACGACTCCGATTTTTCGGCTAAGCCTGCGGACGGGGACGAAATTTTGATTACCCTTTCCTCTTCCGACCAAAAAAGCGCCGTTATGCGGCGGCTTGCAGAGAAATACGACCTTGACGGTATTAAGGTCTTTGAGCCGTCGCTCAACGATATATTTGTAGAATATGCGGGAGAGCGGGAGTGAGAAAATGAAGCAGTTTAAAACCATTTTTAAATTTGAGCTTAAAAATTATTTTATAAATAAAGCGTTTGTGGGAATAACCGTTTTTCTGATGCTGCTTATCGCTGTTGTTATGTTCTTTCCCCGCATTGCAGAGGCTTTTGACGGCGGCGGGCAGGCCGACGGCGCGGGCGAACGCGCGGTTATGCTTATTACCGCCGATACACAGGAAAACACCGAGCTTGCAAGGGAAGCCTTTGCCGCCGCCTTTACCGATTATGAGGTGATTATCGCCGATAATAAGGGCGAAATTAAGCAAAAAATTTCGGACGGAACCGCCGAGTGCGGCTTTGCGCTTGACGGACTTACCTCATACACCTATTATGTTGACAATCTTTCAATGTACGACGAAAATACCTACGCCGCGGACGAGGTTCTGCAAAATATATACCGCTTAAAGGAAATGACGGCGGGCGGAATTTCCGCCGACCGCGCGGGGGCGATACTCTCGGTAACGGTAAGTCACGAAACCCAAAGTCTCGGCAAGGATCAGTTTAAAAACTTTTTCTATACATATATAATGATTTTTGCGCTGTATATGGTTATTCTGCTTTACGGGCAGATGGTGGCTACAAACGTGGCGTCCGAAAAAAGCTCCCGCGCTATGGAGCTGCTTGTCACCAGCGCAAAGCCGACGGCTATGATGTTCGGAAAGGTATTAGCCTCCTGCCTTGCGGGGCTTATTCAGCTTGTATGCGTTTTCGGCTCAGCCTTTCTTTTCTATAACCTGAACGAAGGCTATTGGAGCGGCAATACGATAATAAGCTCGATTTTCGGAATACCGCTCGACCTGCTTTTATATATGCTGCTTTTCTTCCTGCTGGGCTTCTTTATCTACGCCTTTATGTACGGCGCGGTCGGCTCGACCGTCTCAAAGCTTGAAGACATTAACACCGCCGTTATGCCGATAACAATGCTTTTTATAATCGCATTTATGGTTGTGATGTTCTCAATGTCAAGCGGAAATGTGGATACGCCGATTATGCTTATCTGCTCATATATACCCTTTACCTCGCCTATGGCGATGTTTACCCGAATCGCTATGAGCACCGTGCCCGCATATGAAATTATAATTTCTGTCTCGGTGCTTGTAGGCTCGGTGATTGGCGTGGGAGTACTCTCCGCTAAGATATACCGCGTGGGCGTACTGCTCTACGGCACCTCGCCGAAAATCGGTTCGGTTTTAAAGGCGGTTTTTAAGGCGTAAAAACGGCGGGAGACAACAAGCTCCCGCCGTGAATATTTATTTATCACATTCTCGAATTTGAGATTTTTCGGTTATGTCGATTATCTTAGCGCCGAGCATTTCTGCCTCTGCCTTTGAATGGGTTACCAAAATCAAGGCTCTGTCCTTCAGGCTTTCGGAAATGTGCCGCGCGGCGGCGGCGGTATTTTCTCCGTCAAGCCCCGTGAAGGGCTCGTCAAGCACAAGGTAATCGTAGTCGGCGCACAGGGCGCGGGCAATGGCGGCGCGCCTTTGCATACCGCCCGACAAATCAGAGGGAAAGCTGTCAGCGGCGGTTCCGATACCGAGCGCCTTTAGGTGGGCAAGAGCATCGTCTTCCTCCGAACCTATAAGGGTTATGTTATCAAGTACCGTTTTAAAGGGTAAAAGTCGGTTTTCCTGAAAAACTGCGGAGGGGCGGGGGTTTCCGCTCCTTTTAATTATACCGCTTTGGGGTGCTTCAAGCCCTAAAACCAGTCTTAGCAGAGTGGTTTTTCCGCACCCGCTCTCCCCGAATAAACAAATACGCGAGCTTTTGCCGATTTCAAGCGAAAAATTTTCAAGCACCCTTTTTTCGCCGTAGGAAAAGGATATATTTTCAATACTTATCATTTGAAAACCTCCTTGTTACCCGCTTTACAAACAGCTCAAGCAGAAGGGACAGCAGGGCAACCGTAGCCGTCACCGCGAAAACCCGCGGGGTTTCAAGATACAGCTTTGCGTCCTGTAACAGCTTGCCAAGCGAATTTGCGGGACGGCAGATAACCTCAGCTGCAACCCCGGATTTCCACGCAAACCCCAGCGCCGAGGTCGCCGAGGCGATAAAGGACGGCATAATAAAGGGAATTTTAACCTGAAAAAGGGTCTTAGCGGGACTAAGCCCGAAAACATGCGCCATTTCGAGAAATTTAGGGTCAAGCCCCTCAATCCCGCTCTGCACGGTCGTCCAAATAATAGGCAGTACCATAAGAAAGGAAATGAAAACCGCAAGGTAGGCGCTTTTTATCCAGACAAGGGCTAAAATTATAAAGGAGGCGACAGGCACCGCCCTTATCAGGTGCAGTATCGGCGAAAATACCGCCCTGAAAACCGCGAACCTCGCGGTTAGCACCGCCCCCGCCGTGCCTATTATTACGCCAAGGGAATATCCCGCTGTAATTCTGAGCATTGAAAACAGCACCGCGCGCCAGAATTCGGCAGTGCGGGCAAGCTCCCAAAGTGTTAAAAGAACCGCCTTCGGGTAGGGGATTAACAGCTCCTGTCCGACGGCGGCGGCGGATAACTGCCATACCGCAAGCCAGAGCAGCGATACGGCAGTCCATTTAATTACTTTTTTAATATTACTTTGCTTCATAATAGAAGTTGTCGTCAGGCAATTCGCCGCCTACGCTTGCGGGATTGCAGTCGTAAAGGAATTTAAGGTAAGCCGAAAGGTCGGTTTTAAGCTCCTTCCCGTCCTCAAATACAATGTTGCAGTGGGGGATAGCCTTCTTCGCAATAGCGGCGGCGGCTACAATACCGTATTTTTCGCAGAGAGCGGCGGCGTTGTCAATATCGCTGTTTACACTCTCAATAGACTCTTTATATTCTTCAAGGAAGATTTTAACCGCGTCAGGGTTCTGCTCAATATATTCCTTGCGGGCTACAATACAGCCCATAACAAGCTTAGCGTCACTTACCTTGTCCCACTCGTCATTGATGTCAAGCACAATCTTAGCGCCCTCGTTTTTAACGGTAATTGTGGTCGCAACGGGCTGGGGAGCAACGGCTATAATGTTTTCATTCTGTGCAAAGGCGGTTACAAGCTCGGCCGGCTGGGAAACGAAGTTGATCTTTACGTCCTCGCCTGCCTTTAAGCCGTTCTTTTCTAAAATATAATTGAGGATATATTCGGGGTTCGCGCCCTGACCTGTAGAATAAACCGTCTTGCCCTTAAGGGAGGCAATGTCGGTCACCGATTCCTCACCCTTTGTCACAAGGCAGAGAACGCCCAAGGTGTTTACAGCCAAAACCTCAATGCCGCCGTTTGTCTTCTTGTAAAGATTGGAGGCAAGGTTGGTCGCAACCGCCGCGATGTCGGCTTCCCTGTTTGAAAGCTTTGCGACAATTTCGTCGTTGCTGCCTACAATGCTTGCTGTGTAGTCAAGGCGTCCCGTTTTGTCCTCTGCCTTCTGCATAAGGGGGGCAAGACCTACTCCCGTAGGACCTGAAAGCGCAAAGATGTTGCACTTTACGTCAAGCTTTTCGGGCAACGAGGATTCCTGCGCGGAGGAATCGGACGGCGCGGTGCTCGAATTGTTTTCGGTGCCGCAGGCCGCAAGGCTTAACACCATAAACGCGGCTAAAAGAAAGCTAATCAGTTTTTTCATTGTTTATCACCTTTATTTTATTATTTTCCCTAATAATATGCCCGTTTTTTTCAAGAGAATCAAGCGCTCGGTAAAGACTTGCCCTGCCGAGCCCCAACATTCTGCTTAACATAGTCATACTTTTGGGAAGTGAAGCGCAGCCGTCCGTATCGGCGGCGGAATTAAGGTACATAAGCACCGTGTCCTCCGCGCTCTGACAGGAAAGCAGGCTTAATTTGCTGTTAAGGAATCTTATTCTGTCCGACAGAAAGGCTATATAGTTGACGGCGGTTTTAGGGTATTTTTCAAAAAGCGCGGTTAACAATTCCTCCGAAATAAACTGTATTTCGGTCTCGGTCTCGGCTGTTACGCGGCTTACGTACTCGTCGCTGCCTCCGAAAACCGCCGCCGCGCCAAAACACATTCCGGGAAGAAATTTTTTCATCACAACCCCGCTTGCGTTGTTGGTCGCCGCCACTGCGGCTCCCGAAATTACAAGCGCGACGGCGCGTGAAAAATTAAGCTCGGAATAAATCGTCTCGCCCTTATTGAATTTTACCGCCGCGGGAAAGGAGCGGATTATTTCCTCCTTTTCCTCGCCGCTTAAACCGTCAAGCAAAAACAAACTATCGTATACTGACATAATGCTCCTTAAAATTGTCTCAAATGAGACAGTTTACCACATTATAACATATTTTTTCGGTATGTCAATAGTAAATACGAAAAAAAGACATAAATTATTAAAAAAAACCCGATTTTTCAAAATTAGGTATTGACAAACGGGCAATATAACGATATAATATATTGGTCTCAATAATATTCGGCTGTATAGCTCAGTTGGCTAGAGCATGCGGTTCATACCCGCAGTGTCATTGGTTCGAATCCAATTACAGCCACCATCGGCCCGGTGGTCAAGAGGCCTAAGACACCGCCCTTTCACGGCGGTAACACGAGTTCGAATCTCGTCCGGGTCACCAGTCGAGAGCCTCGACACGCAGACGCGTAGTTGAGGTTCTTCTTTTTTTGCGGTTTTTCTCTCGCGTCTGAGAGGTGTTTTTTTCAAATATCGACAAAATGAAATCCGTTCTCGTGGGGAGAGCGGATTTTTGCTTTTATGCTTTTTTACTTTTCAATAAGCTTATCCATACTAACATCTAAAGCAACAGATATTTTATAAAAGGTTTCAACGGAAAAATTATAGGTCTTTTTACTGTTACTTTGCAGTTGTCTTATAAAATCGTGCGATAAGCCTGTTAATTCTGCCAATTCAGCAGAGGTAATCCCTTTTTCTTTTCTGTACTTTCTAATATTTTGCCTAATGGTATTGTAAATATCATTGTCAAAATCTATTTTTTTATCAGGATTATTCATATTAGTCACCACCTAACAAAATTGTAACAAATAACGCAATGTTTGTATGTTAGGCATTAACTAACTAAATATACTTGACAAAGACGCTTTTTGATTTTATAATGTTAGGTATAAACTAACAAATTGGAATGAGGGGGATTTTATGGTTTTTAAAAACTGTGTAGATGTCTTTAAAAAAGTAGGATGTTTAATAACTGTAATTTCATTTATTGCACTTTCAGGCTGCAAGAAATCAAACGATAACGCTAATAGTGATATATCGTCAACTTACAGTAAAGGCAATAATACTGTTGTTTCTGAAAATGCCACATCTGAAAACAATTTAAAAAATGACTTAACGGAGAGTGGCTCGGCAGAAAGTGAAGAAAATATCAGTAATGCAAATTCTGTTATTTCAAAAAATGAAACTATTATTACATCTGAAGGCGAAAACCAAAACAATAATTCGTCAGCAGATAAAACAGTCAGCGAAACAAACAACGATTCTTCAAAAACGGAAGATGTATCAAATAAATACAGTAAGTTTGATAAACAGATAGGTGTATATGAAACAAAGAATCTGCCGTCTGTAAGCAGTTACTATGATGATAGGTGTCCTGCTTGGATAGGCGTTTATTCTATCGGTAAAAGCGAAATAATTGAAAAGGAAATCATAGAAAAATTTAATGTGTCGTTTGGATATTATGCTAATGAAAGTGTTGCATGCTCTTATGTTGGAAGATATACGGTTGACGGTTATGATGAGCCTAAAGAAATATATCAATATACAATACAGGATTTAACATACCCGCTTTTGGATGATGAATTTTATGTGATAACCAAAAAAATATGTGATGACGGCAGTGCGTGGGTAGGTTTTCCTGTTCCCGGAAATTTAGATACTATGGACACATCTTACCGTGTAAGTCAACTGCTTAATCAAATGGATCAAATGTTTTGTGAATGGACTGGGTATAGTATGGAATATATGCGTTCTAATAAAGATAAATTTTTGATTGATATGGTTTCTGTCGCAGGAAAGGTACGAACCAAAGACGGACAAGTTCTTGATATAGTATATAGGTATACTCGTGGAGTTAATATGCCGATAAATAATTAAGAAGGTATAAAATAATATGAAAAAGACAGTAACAATAATTTTAACAATAACGCTAATATTAGCATTGGCAGGCTGTAAAAAAACAAATGACACTTTTTACGAAAGCAAATTATCTTTCGCACCTGTGATCAGCGGTACAGAAGAAAAAACCGTTTCTTCCAAAGATAACAGTTCGGATATAAGTGTTTCTTCTTTGGAGGAAAGCAAAACCAATTCATCAACCGTTAACCCCTCATCTAATGTAAATTCAAAGGTTAATTCGAGCGAAATCACAGTATCAACGAACAATTCAAATTCATCGCAAACAACTATCGAAAACAAACCGACTACATATTTTGAAAAAATGGCTTTAAAAACAATTACTTTTAATGATAATTATTGTTTAAATGAAGAAATTCACGAATGTGTAAAAACAAGTTGTGGCATTGAACAGTGTGAAATGAAAATTGACGATGAAACTTGGGCGAATGTTCCTGAAAATGAAAAAGACAATTATTTATATGTAAATGCGATATTTAATGGGCATTGTGGTGCAAAGGCAATAATAGCATTTGATAAATATACCGGTATTGTTCTCAACTCTTGTTATGATAATGCAAAATATTTTAACGTTAATGGTAATGATATTCTTGCCTTTCAAACTTGGGGTGGTGGAGGAGATTTTTATCGCACCTGCAACACCGTAATTCCCAAATATTATGATGGTCTTATGTTTTTAGTTGCAAATGAACATATAGAATATAGTGAACTTCTTGAAAAACAAAAAAACACAATGGTATATTTAAATGATATTATTGATTTAAAAAACGGGAAATATTATATATTTGCGGCAAATAGGTGAGGATAGATTGTACAATGAAAAAGACAGCAACAATAATTTTAACAATAACACTTATATTAGCATTGGTGGGCTGTAAAAAAACAAATGAAACTTCTTCCGAAAGTGACTTATCTTCTGCTTCTGTTATAAGCAGTACAGAAGAAAATACTGTTTCTTCCGAGGATAACGATTCGGATATAACAAACTCTTCTTCGGAAGAAAGCAAAACCAATTCATCAACCGCAACAACCGTCAATCCCTCATCTACCGGTAATATATCATCACCCGAAGCAACAATACCGAGTAAGGCAGAGCCAACAAAAGAAGCAAATCCTACCGATAAAACCTCAAATAGTGCATCTTCGAATAACGTAAATAATCAGAGTTCTAATAATAAATATATACAACATTCTTGGGATGTAGATCCAGATACCGGAGAAAAAATAGAAGGTTCTGATAGTTATTTAGATTCCAATGGTAATGTTTATGATAAAGATGGAAACTTGCTCTATAATCTTGGAGAATGGTGTGATGTTTGGTAATTAAGGAGAATATGTTTAAAATGAATATTTCAAAAAATAAAATAATTTTTTAAATTTTATATGATAAATAAGAAAGGCAAGGCAAAAATATGAACGAATATAAAGAAAATTTTGATTATGACTATGAAGCAGAAGATGAAGAATCGATACCGACTGAGGCTTTTTTGGAAGGCTATTATTCGGGCGAATATGAAGAATATTTAAATGAACCCGAAACCAAGCACCTAATTACACAAGTTTTTACCGAAGAATGCTCCGCAATGGAATTAGAAGAGGCGGTCGAAAAACTAATTGCTTTAATAGAAAAAGAGCCTAAAAGGCGGAGGGCATTGGGTTCTTTAGGCGGAGCAGTAAAAAGTGGTTTTTTAAGATACGATAAAAAAACAAAGCTTTTTATTATAGAGGGATAATTATTTAAAACGGTTAGAGCTTATTGCTTTAGCCGTTTGTTTTACACAAATTATTCATTAAATAATAAAAACGCTATTGACTTTAGCGCGCTGATGTGATAAAATGCTAAAGTATTATGATTCAGGAGTGCGTAAAGAATGCATAAGCTTGATAAAGAAAGAATGAGCCTGCTATATAGGGCGGTGCTGTCCCTTAAAACCGAGGAGGAGTGCGCGGCGTTTTTTGAGGACGCCTGCACGGTACAGGAAACCGAGGCGATAGCCCAGCGGATTGAGGTTGCTTGCCAGCTGAGCCGCGGCAAAAGCTATGTTGACATCAACAAAAGCACTGGGGCGAGTACCGCGACTATCTGCAGGGTAAGCCGCTCTTTAAACTACGGCAGCGGCGGTTATAAAACGGTAATCGGGCGTTTGGAGGAGAATAAATGAGCTTTGACGAGAGTATTTTAAAAAGCGATGAAAGGGCGGTATATGAGCTAAGAGCCCTCTACCGCGAATACGGATATACCCAGTATAAAATGAGCAAGTTTGAGGAATACGATTTGTACTCCGAAAACAAGGACTTTTTGGTGTCGGACGGGGTTATAACCTTTAACGATACCAACGGCAAGCTGTTGGCACTAAAGCCCGACGTAACCCTCTCTATTTTAAAGAATTTTAAGGACGAAGCGGGAGTGGTTGAGCGCCTTTACTACAACGAAAATGTTTATAGGATTTCCGAAACCTCGCATACCTATAAGGAAATTATGCAGACGGGGCTTGAATGTATCGGGGATATAAACGGCGATAACGAGGCGGAGGTTATAATACTTGCCCTTAAAAGCCTTGCGCTTATAAGTAAGAGCTTTGTACTTGATTTGTCCCACGTGGGTCTTGTCTCTGCCTTGCTTGACGGGTTCGGTTTAGAGGGAGAAAAAAGAAAAGCGGCTTTAAACGCTGTGGTCTCCAAAAACGGGGATTTACTTCGCGAGACCTGCGGCGATGAGGCCTTCAGCTCTCTTAAATGCCTTATTAAAAGCTTTAAAAACCCAAAGGACGCGCTTGAAGCGGTGGGTAAAATCTGCAAAACCGACAAAGCGGGGCAATACGCCGACGAGCTTGAAAAAATTTATGACCGCGCCGAAAAAGAGGGCTTTGGAGAGAATATCAACATTGATTTTTCAATTGTAGACTCCGCCGCATATTACAGCGGCGCGGTATTCAAGGGCTATATCGACGGCGCCGAATCCCGTGTGCTCTCGGGCGGAAGGTACGACGGCCTTATGCGTAAGATGGGAAGACGCTCGGGCGGAATAGGCTTTGCGGTTTATCTTGACGCGCTCGAACGCGCCGACGAAAAGGCGGGAGCGGACAGCGGATATATAAACGTCGCCCTGCCTAAAGGACGCTTGGGCGAAAAGGTTTATTCAATGTTTGAAAGGGCGGGCTTTCCCTGTCCCTCCATTAAGGAGAACAACCGCAAGCTGATTTTTGAAAATGAGGAGTTGGGGCTTCGCTTTTTCTGGGTAAAGCCGTCGGACGTTGCGATTTATGTTGAGCGTGGCGCGGCGGACATAGGCGTTGCGGGCAAGGATATTCTGCTTGAATATGAGCCTGATGTTTATGAGCTGCTCGATTTAAAGTTAGGCATTTGCCGTATGGCGGTGGCGGGTAAAAAGGACTTTAAGGACGACACCTCAAGAACACTTCGCGTGGCTACTAAGTTTTCAAATATCGCGCGGCAATACTATGCCGAAAAGTGCCGCGATATTGACATTATCCACCTCAACGGTTCGATTGAGTTAGCCCCGATTTTAGGGCTTTCGGACGTAATTGTGGACATTGTGGAGACGGGCAAAACCCTGCTTGAAAACAACTTAGAGCCGTTTGAAACCATTGTGCCGATAAGCGCAAGGCTTATTTCAAATAAGGCGAGCTTTAAATTCAAGGCGGAAAAAATCGAGAAAATCAAAAAGGGACTTTTAGGTCTTACGGAGAATGAGCAATGATTAAAATTATGAAATACGGCGAGGTATCACCCGAGGAAATTTTCGCCCGCGGCACGGCGGCGACCGACGTTTCGGGAATTGTGCGTGATATTATAGACAACATCAAGGTTAACGGCGATAAGGCGCTTTACGAATACTGCGAAAAATTTGATAAGGCGAAATTATCTTCGCTTGAGGTAAGTAAAGAGGAAATAGACGAGGCTTTCTCGGCGGTGGAGCCGCAGTTTATCGGGATTTTAAAGGAAGCGGCGGAAAATATCCGCGCCTTTCACAAGCAGCAGGTACGCACGGGCTTTATTATAAACGGCGACGGCTATGTGACGGGTCAGGTTATCACCCCGATTGAAAAGGTGGGGCTTTATGTCCCGGGCGGCACGGCGGCGTACCCCTCCACCGTGTTAATGGATAGTATTCCCGCAAAAATCGCGGGCTGTAAGGAGATTTGCATTACCACTCCCCCCTCGGCGGACGGCAAGGTTAATCCCGCCATACTTGCGGCGGCGAAAATCGCGGGGGTTGACCGCATTTTCAAAATCGGCGGCGCACAGGCGGTAGCCGCCCTTGCCTACGGGACAGAGACCGTACCCAAGGTAGATAAAATAGTAGGTCCCGGAAATGCCTTTGTGGCAGAAGCCAAAAGGCAGGTTTTCGGGCTTGTATCCATTGATATGATAGCGGGACCCAGCGAGATTTTGGTAATAGCCGACGGCAAGAGCAACCCGAAATTTGTCGCGGCGGATCTGCTCTCCCAGGCGGAGCACGACAAAATGGCGTCGGCGGTGCTTGTGACCGACAGCGGGGAGTTAGCAGGGCAGGTAAGCGCCGAGCTTGAAAGGCAGATACCGTTACTGCCCCGCTCCGAAATAGCGCGGACTTCAATTGACAATAACGGCAAAATCATCGTCGCCGATAATCTTTTTGACGTTATAGAGGTCGCAAACGAAATCGCGCCCGAGCATTTGGAGCTCTGCGTTGACAGCCCGTTTGATTATTTAGGTAAGATAAAGAACGCGGGAAGTATATTTATGGGAAGATACTGTCCCGAGGCGCTGGGCGACTATTTTGCAGGACCTAACCACACACTGCCCACGTCAGGCACGGCGAGATTTTCAAGCCCCCTGTCGGTTGACGATTTTGTTAAAAAATCCCAGTACACCTATTATACCAAGGACGCACTTCAAAAATCGGCGGAATCGGTTGCCTTCTTTGCCGAAAAAGAGGGGCTTTCCGCCCACGCAAGGAGCGTTACGGTGCGTTTTGAGGAGACGCAAAAATGAGCAGGTTTTTAAGTGAAAAATTATCGGCGCTTGAGGCTTATGTGCCGGGCGAACAGCCGAGGGACAAGCGTTACATAAAGCTTAACACCAACGAATCCCCCTATCCGCCCCCGAAAAGCGTTACCGATTCGATTGGAAAAGCGGAAATCGAGGATTTGCGGCTTTACTCCGACCCCGAGTGTACCGCCCTTAAGTCGGCGCTGGCAGAGCAGTACGGAGTAAACACCAAAAATATTTTTATATCCAACGGCTCGGACGAGGTTCTCAATTTCGCCTTTATGGCTTACGGCGATAAGGGAGCGGTTTTCCCCGATATAACCTACGGCTTTTATTCGGTTTTCGCCGATTTGTACGGCATTAACGCCGAGGTTGTACCGCTAAAGGAGGATTTCACGGTCGATATTAACGATTATTGCGGCAAAAACAGCCTTGTAGTAATAGCAAACCCTAATGCGCCTACGGGTATCGCCTTAGGGCTTTCGGAAATCGAAAAAATCCTTTCCTCTAACCCCGACGGAGTTGTTATTATTGATGAAGCATATGTTGATTTCGGGGCGGAAAGTGCTATTCGGCTTACCGAAAAATACCCCAATCTCCTTGTGGTACAGACCTATTCAAAATCCCGCAGTATGGCGGGGGCACGCTTAGGCTTTGCCTTTGCTGATGAACAAATTATTGAAGACCTTGAAAAAATCAAGTACTCCACTAACCCCTACAATATTAACAGACTTACCCAGATTGCGGGAGCGGCGGCGCTAAAAGAGCAGGCGTATTTTGACAGAAACTCAAAAAAAATCGCCGAAACGCGGGAGTATGTAAAGGCAAAGCTTAGAAGGTTGGGCTTTACGGTTACCGACTCAAAGGCAAATTTCCTATTTGCTAAAAGCGATAAAATAGGCGGTAAGGAGCTTTATTTATTGCTTAAGGAGCGCGGAATTTTAATAAGGCATTTTGAAAGTAAGCGCATAAAGGACTATAACCGTATTACTGTCGGCAGCCGCGAGGAGATGGAAATTTTCCTTAAAAACGTGGGTGAAATTATAGGAGGCAAGCTATGAGAACCGCGGAAATAAACAGAAAAACCAATGAAACCGATATTAAGCTGAGCCTTAATTTAGACGGTACGGGAAAAAGCGAAATCGCCACAGGCTGCGGCTTTCTTGACCATATGCTCACTCTGTTTGCCCGTCACGGCGGATTTGACCTTACCGTTTCCTGCAATGGAGACACCTATGTCGATTACCACCACACGGTTGAGGATATAGGCATAGCCTTGGGCGACGCGTTTAAATCAGCCCTCGGCGATATGCGCGGCATTACCCGTTACGGAAGCTTTATTCTTCCTATGGACGAGTCGCTTATTATGACGGCGGTGGATATTTCGGGGAGGGCGCATTTGTCCTACGACCTGCAAATCCCCGCGCAGAAGGTGGGCGATTTTGATACCGAGCTTGCAGAGGAGTTTTACTTAGGGTTTGTCCGTCACGGGGCGGTGACCTTACATATAAAACAGCTTAGCGGTACAAACTCCCACCACATTATTGAGGGGGCGTTTAAATCGGTCGCGCGAAGTCTTGCGGCGGCGGTCAAAATCGACGGAGCCCGCAAGGATGAAATTCCGTCCACAAAGGGTGTGCTTTAAATGATTGCAATAATTGATTACGGTGTGGGAAATTTGTTCTCCCTTTCCTCGTCGCTAAAGGCGGTCGGGGCGGAGGCGGTTATCACGGGGGACAGTAAGCTTATACAAAAGGCTGATAAGCTAATACTTCCCGGCGTGGGCGCCTTCGGAGACGCTATGGAAAAGCTTAAAGCCGACGGGTTAGACCTGCTTATTAAGGAAGAAACCGCTAAGGGCAAGCCCCTTTTAGGTATTTGCCTTGGTATGCAGCTGTTGTTCGATAAAAGCTATGAGTTCGGCGAGCATTTTGGTCTAGGTTTTATAAAGGGCGAGGTTGTGCCAATGGAGGGCAGAATACCCGAAAACCTTAAAATCCCGCATATCGGCTGGAACGCCCTGGAGCTAAAGGGCGACTGTCCGATTTTTAAGAATAATAAGGACGGCGATTTCGTCTATTTTGTTCATTCCTTTTTTGCGGACGGCTGTGATGAAAGCGTTACCGCCACCACCGAATACGGCATTAAAATTACCGCGGCGGCGGCGAATAAAAATGTTTTCGGCTGTCAGTTCCACCCCGAAAAGAGCGGCGAAACGGGGCTTAAAATTCTGCGTGCCTTTTGCGGCTTGGAGGCAAATAAATGAACGTTTTTCCTGCAATAGATTTGTACGAACACAAGGCGGTGCGGCTCTTTAAGGGCGATTACGCCGAAATGACGGTTTACAGCGATAATCCCATAGAAATAGCGCGGGATTTTGAAGCTAAGGGCGCGAAATTTATCCATATTGTGGACTTAGAGGGCGCAAAAAACGGCGAGACCCCGAATTTTGATATTGTAAAGGAAATCGCCCAAAACACGGGGCTTTTTTGCGAGATAGGCGGGGGTATACGCTCCCTTGGTACCGTTGAAAAGTATTTAAGCGCGGGGCTTGACCGCGTGATTTTAGGCACGGCGGCGGTGAATGACGGGGAATTCTTGCGTACCGCAGTTAGTAAATACGGCGATAAAATCGCTGTAGGCGTAGATATTAAGGACGGCTTTGTCGCCGTTAAGGGCTGGACCGAAAAATCGGAATACAGCTGCTTTGATTTTTGCGAAAAAATGCGTAATATCGGGGTTAAAACCTTAATCTGCACCGATATTTCAAGGGACGGCGCTATGAGAGGAACTAACCGCGAGCTTTATAAGGAGCTTTCCGAAAAATTCGATATTAACATCACCGCCTCGGGCGGGGTGTCAAGCCTTGAGGATATAAAGGCGTTAAGACAGCTAAAGCTTTACGGCGCGATAATCGGCAAGGCGTATTATATAGGAGCCATAGACCTAGGTGAGGCATTGGAGGCGGCAAAATGATTACCAAAAGAATAATTCCCTGCCTTGACGTTAAGGACGGCAGGGTGGTAAAGGGCGTAAATTTTGAGGGGCTGAACGACGTTTCCTCCCCTGTGGAGCTGGGCAAGTATTACAGCGACTGCGGCGCGGACGAGCTTGTGTTTTACGATATTACCGCATCGAGCGACGGAAGAAAGCTCTTTACCGATATATTAAAGGAGGTCGCCCGCAATATTTTTATCCCCCTTACCGTGGGCGGCGGAATAAACACCTTAGAGGACTTTGACCGCGTGCTAAAGTGCGGTGCGGACAAGGTAAGCGTTAATTCGGGGGCTATTAAGAACCCCGACCTAATACGGGCGGCGGCGGAAAAATACGGCAGTCAGTGCGTGGTTATCTCGGCGGATATAAAGCGGGTTGACGGCGAGTTCCGCGTCTTTGCGCGGGGCGGCAGGGACGACACGGGAATGGAAGGCGTCTCCTGGATAAAGCGGTGCGTTGATAACGGCGCGGGCGAGGTGGTTGTAAATTCCATCGATACCGACGGCGTTAAAAAGGGCTTTGATATAGAAATGCTCAAAGCCGTCTGCGCGGCGGTGAACGTGCCTGTTATCGCTTCGGGCGGAGCGGGCTGTGCTAACGATTTTGTGACCCTGTTTAACGAAATTCCCGATATTGACGCGGGGCTTGCCGCATCGATTTTCCATTTCGGCGAGGTTAAAATCTCCGATTTAAAGCAACTTTTAAATAAAAACAATATTAATGTGAGGCTGTAATCTATGATAAACATTGACGAGCTTAAATTTGACGAAAACGGACTTATCCCCGCGGTTGTGGTGGACGCCCACAGCAAAAAGGTGCTGACGGTTGCCTATATGAACAAGGAAAGCCTTAAAATTTCTATGGAAAAGGAGCTTACCTGCTTTTACAGCCGTTCAAGAAAGGAACTGTGGCTCAAAGGAGAGACAAGCGGCAACTATCAGCACATTGTTTCCATAACTGCCGATTGCGATAAGGACGCGCTTACCGTCGTGGTCGAAAAGGAGGGTCCTGCCTGTCACACGGGTACTGATTCCTGCTTTACAAACCCTGTTTTTAAGAGCGAAAACCGCGCCGAATTTTCTATGGACGGGCTTTATGAGCTGTTAGAGGGCAGAAAAAAGGAAATGCCCGAGGGTTCATACACAACCTACCTTTTCCAGAAGGGAATTGATAAAATTCTTAAAAAGGTCGGCGAGGAATCCACCGAGGTTATAATCGCGGGCAAGGCGGGCGACAAAAAGGAAACTATTTACGAGATTGCCGACCTTGCATATCACGTTATGGTGATGATGGTGGAAATGGGAATTTCGGTGGACGACGTAAGAAAAGAGCTTGCCTCCCGCCACGTTATCGACCACAAGGTTAAGCAGGAGAAAATGGCGAGCGATGAAATGTAATTTTCATACGCACACGAATTACTGCGACGGCAAGGACTCCCCCGAGGAGTTAGTAAAGGCGGCGCTTAAAAAAGGCTTTTTCGCTCTCGGCTTTTCTTCCCACAGCTACACCGATATGGACAAAAGCTTTGCAATGAACGCAAGTGACGCCGAAAAATACCGCACCGAGATAGCCGCACTTAAAGAAAAGTATAAAGGCAAAATAGAGCTTTACTGCGGAATTGAGCAGGACTATTTTTCGGAAGAGCCTACAGACGGCTATGATTATGTTATAGGCTCGGTGCATTATGATTTAAAAGACGGGGAATATATCACCGTGGACGATACCGCCGAGCTTGTAAAAAACGCGGTAGATAGGCTTTACGGCGGTGATTTTGACGCTCTCGCCGAGGATTATTTTGCGCTTGTCACAAAGGTAGCGGAAAAAACAAACGCCGATATAATAGGACATTTTGATTTGGTCTCAAAATACAGCGAAAAAAACGGCTACGGCGAAACTCCGCGCTTTTTAGCGGCGGCGGAGCGTGCGGTTAAGGGGCTTATACCTTTCGGCCTGCCCTTTGAAATTAACACGGGCGCTATGGTGAGGGGAGTAAGGAGCGTGCCGTATCCTTCCCCCGAAATTCTTAAAATTATAAAGAAGTACGGCGGGGAAATTATGCTTTCAAGCGACTGCCACGATAAAAATTATCTGGATTTCGCTTTTGACAAGGCGGCGGCTTTAGCGCGTAATATCGGCTTTACCCGCGCCGCCTGCATAAAAAACGGAAAAATAGCGTATACAGCACTTTAGTATTGGCTTTTATAAGCCTGTAATAGTAAATGTTGTAAAACGGATATAATTACCGTCCCGCAAAAGGTATAAATAACGTAAAAATTAAAAAATAACTGTGGGACAGGGGCAAGCCGCGGAAAGTGTCATTTTTTTATGTTTATAATTACAATAACCAACAACACAGTTCCAATAAACATAAAAACAAAATCCACAACGAAAAAGAGCGGTGGAATATCAAAAAAATTACTTAACAGATTAATTGTGCTTGCAATCAAAATACAAATACCGGATACTAATTGAATAATCTGCCTTTTCTTTTTATTCATATATCATCATCCTATTATTAAATTCAAGCTCAGGTTAAAATAAGCTTCCTTTTACAGCCTTGTTAATATTATAGCATGGCATAGTTGCTAAAACAATTATTTTTTGCAGTCTTGAAACAAGCACACGAAAAACGGCATTAATTTTAGCACTCAAATTAAAAGAGTGCTAAAATTAATGCTTTGTTCATAGTTTGTTAACACAATAGGCTAATAAAGGCTATATACTATATGTCAGTTAAAGTCAAACTTTCAAAAAGGTGATAAAAATGCGAACAAAACAGTTTAAATCA
>JBJEOD010000053.1:0-3495 GCA_051880535.1 Acutalibacteraceae bacterium
GACCCGCTTTCGGGCAGATCCTATGTTTACGGTGCAATGCGCGTGACGGGTGCTGCAAACCCGCTTAAAAAGGTGAGCGAGACTATCCCCGGCAAGCTCCCGCAAAGAAAGCTTGTAACCACCGCGGCGGACGGATATTCCTCATACGGCAACCAGATAGGTCTTGCAACGGGAATTGTAGACGAAATTTATCACGACGGCTACGCCGCAAAGCGTATGGAAATCGGTGCGGTAATCGCCGCCGCCCCCGCCGAAAACGTAAGGCGCGAATGTCCCGACCCCGGTGATATTGTAATCCTTTTAGGCGGCAGAACAGGCCGCGACGGTTGCGGAGGAGCGACAGGCTCTTCAAAATCCCACACTATTGAATCCCTTGAAACCTGCGGCGCGGAGGTTCAAAAGGGTAACGCGCCCGAGGAAAGAAAGCTGCAAAGGCTCTTCAGAAACCCTGCCGCCACCCGTATGATTAAGCGGTGTAACGACTTCGGCGCGGGCGGTGTTTCGGTAGCGGTCGGAGAATTAGCGGACGGACTTAATATCGACCTTAACGCAGTACCCAAAAAGTACGACGGACTTGACGGCACCGAGCTTGCAATAAGCGAATCGCAGGAAAGAATGGCGGTTGTTGTTGAAAAAGAAAATGTAGACGCCTTTATCGCTCTTGCCAACGAGGAAAACCTTGAGGCGACCCCTGTTGCAGTGGTAACCGCCGAGCCGCGGCTTGTGATGCGCTGGAACGGCAAGGAAATAGTTAATATCAGCCGTGAATTTTTAAATTCCAACGGTGCGGAAAAGCACATCACCGCCGAGGTTGAAAAGCCGCAGGAATATAATATCCCTGTTTCGGGCGGCTTTACCGAGAATTACAAGGCGTTAGCCGACGACCTTAACATCTGCTCAAAGCGCGGACTTTCCGAGCAGTTTGACTCTACCATAGGCGCGGGCACGGTGCTTATGCCCTTTGGCGGTAAAAATCAGCTCACCCCCATTCAGGCGATGGTGCAGAAAATTTCCGTGGAAAAGAAGCATACCGACGATTGCTCCCTTATGGCGTGGGGCTATAACCCCTTTATCACCGAAAAAAGCCCCTATCACGGCGCGTATTTGGCGGTTGTGGAGTCGGTCTGCAAGCTTATAGCTACGGGTGCGGAGTTTAAGGACGTATACCTTACCTTCCAGGAGTATTTCGAGCGCTTAGGAAAGGACGGCAAGCGCTGGGGCAAGCCGCTTGCGGCACTCTTAGGTGCGTTTAAAGCGCAGACCGAGTACGGAATCGGCTCTATCGGCGGCAAGGACTCAATGAGCGGCAGCTTTGAACAGCTTGATGTTCCCCCTACCCTTGTTTCCTTTGCGGTTACAACCTCAAAAACCAAAAATATAATATCTCCCGAATTTAAAAAGGCGGGCAGTAAGGTAGTATTACTTGCTCCTATTTATGATCCCGAGACCGATCTGCCCAACACCGAGTCACAGATTAGAATATTTAACCGTGTAACCGAGCTTATGCGTCAGGGCAAGGTGCTTTCCGCATATACCCCAACCTTGGGCGGTATAGCCGAGGCGGTTATGAAGATGTGCTTCGGCAACGGCTTAGGCTTTAAGTTCCACCCGAGTATGTGTGAAAGAGCTATTTTCAGCTATTGCTACGGAAGCTTTATTCTTGAGGTTACCGAGGATGTTGATGATGCAATTGCTATAGGTAATGTAACAGACGACGGTAAGCTTACCTTTACCTTTAAACCGGAAGAAATTGAGCTTGATACTTTATTAAACATTTACGAAAGCAAGCTTGAAAGCGTTTACCGCTGTAACATACCCGACAGTAAGTCGCCAATGAAGAACTTTTCTTACACGGCTGAAAACTGTGTCGCCCCCTCTGTTAAAACCGCGAAGCCGCGGGTGCTTATCCCCGTATTCCCGGGTACTAACTGCGAATACGACAGCGCAAAGGCTATGCGCGACGCGGGCGCTGAGCCTGAAATTTTCGTTATCAACAACCTTACCCCCTCTGCGGTTGCAAGGAGCGTTGACAGCTTTGCAGAAAAGCTTAAGGCGGCGCAGATGGTATTTATCCCCGGTGGCTTTTCGGGCGGCGACGAGCCTGACGGCAGCGGTAAGTTTATAACTGCGTTTTTCAGAAACGCCGCTGTTAAGGAGGAGGTCACCCGCTTGCTTGAGGACAGAGACGGCCTTATGTGCGGAATCTGCAACGGCTTCCAAGCGCTTATTAAATTAGGTCTTGTCCCCTACGGTAAAATTATCGACACCGACGAGCATTGCCCGACACTTACCTTCAATACTATATCCCGCCATCAATCAAAAATAGTCCGCACCAGAATAGCATCTAATAAGTCACCGTGGCTTGCCGAAACCAATGTAGGCGAGATTTACAGCGTGCCGATTTCCCACGGCGAGGGCCGCTTTATCGCCGACGAAGAGCTGATTATGAAATTAGCAGAAAACGGTCAGATTGCAACCCAATATGTTGATTTAAGCGGTAATGCAACGAGCGACATTCACTTTAACCCGAACGACTCTATGTACGCTATTGAGGGTATCACCTCGCCCGACGGCAGAGTCTTCGGCAAAATGGGTCATTCCGAGCGTTCAGCCTTAGACCTTTACAAAAATGTTCCGGGCAATTACGATATAAAGATGTTCCGCTCTGCGGTAAAATACTTTAAGTAAGGAGTTTTTGAAGTGGCATATTTATCTGATATTGAAATAGCTCAGCAGTGCGAGATGAAACCGATAACCGAAATTGCAAAGGGCGCGGGAATCGACGAAAAGTATATCGAACAGTATGGCAAATACAAGGCAAAAATTGACCTTTCGCTCTTAAACGAGAGCGAAAGGGATAACGGCAAGCTTATACTTGTCACCGCGATTACCCCCACCCCCGCGGGCGAGGGCAAAACCACCACAACAATCGGTCTTGCGGACGGTATGAAGCGTATCGGCAAAAGCGTTGCGGTGGCGCTTCGCGAGCCGTCATTAGGCCCCGTTTTCGGAATTAAAGGCGGCGCCGCGGGCGGCGGCTATGCTCAGGTAGTGCCTATGGAGGACATTAACCTGCACTTTACGGGCGATTTCCACGCAATAGGAGCTGCCAACAACCTGCTTGCCGCTATGCTTGACAATCATATTCAACAGGGCAACCTGCTTGGTATTGACCCGCGCAAAATAACATGGAAACGCTGTGTCGATATGAACGACAGACAACTCCGCTTTGTTGTTGACGGCTTAGGCGGCAAGGTGAACGGCGTTCCGCGCGAGGACGGGTTTGATATTACCGTTGCAAGCGAAATTATGGCGGTACTTTGTCTTTCAGGTTCCATTTCCGACCTTAAGGAGCGGCTTTCCCGCATAATCGTGGGCTACACCTATGACGACAAGCCCGTTACGGCGGGCGAGCTTAAGGCGGCAGGCGCAATGGCGGCGCTTTTAAAGGACGCTATAAAGCCAAACCTTGTTCAAACCTTGGAAAACACACCT
>JBJEOD010000054.1:0-3493 GCA_051880535.1 Acutalibacteraceae bacterium
AATCCCCCAGTCACGGCTTCGCCGCGACAGCCCCCTTTAGGCAAGGGGGCCTTTGATTTATGCACTTTTACTTTAAATAGACAGCCCTGTATTTTGATTTTATTAACACTCAGGGAGGGTACTTGTGAACGCGCTTGAAATAAGAAACGTAACAAAACGCTTCAGCAAAGTTGTTGCAAACAAGAATATTAATCTAACCGTAAAACAGGGCGAGATTCTCGCCGTTTTAGGTGAAAACGGTTCGGGAAAAACCACGCTTATGAATATGATCGCAGGTATCTATCATCCTGATGAGGGCGAAATTTTCGTGAACGGCAAACAGGTCGCCATCAATTCGCCTAAGGATGCCTTTGATCTTAAAATCGGTATGATTCATCAGCATTTTAAGCTTGTCGATGTATTTGACGCTACCGAAAATATAGTACTTGGCATTGACGGCGACAAACGCTTTAATATTAAAGAATCCGCAAAGCGTGTTGCCGAAATTTCGGAAAAATACGGGTTTGAGATAGACCCGAAAAAGAAAATTTACAAAATGTCCGTATCCGAAAAACAGACGGTGGAAATAATCAAGGTGCTTTACCGCGGCGCAGATATACTTATTTTGGACGAGCCTACCGCGGTTCTTACACCGCAGGAGACCGAAAAGCTTTTCGCCGTACTCAGAAGAATGCGTGACGACGGGAAATCCATTATAATAATAACCCATAAAATGCACGAGGTGCTTTCGGTTTCGGACAGGGTCGCCATATTAAGGCGCGGCGAATATATAGATACCGTGGTCACCGCCGAAACCGACGAGGCTCAGCTTACTGAAATGATGGTCGGCAAAAAGGTGTCGCTTAACATTGAACGCACAGAGCCCGAAAATACCGCAGAAAGGCTTCTTATAAAGGGTCTTGACCTTTACGATTCAAACGGTATAAAGGTGCTTGATGATATTTCCTTTACTGCAAAAAGCGGCGAGATACTCGGAATCGCCGGCATTGCGGGCAGCGGTCAGCGGGAGCTGCTTGAGGCGATAGCGGGTCTTCAGCATATAAGCGGCGGCGAGATTATTTATAACAATCCCAAAACGCAGACGCAGGAAAATTTGCGTGACAAAACCCCCTTGCAGATAAGGGAGCTTGGTGTAAGACTCTCCTTTGTACCCGAGGACAGGCTGGGTATGGGACTTGTCGGGAATATGGATATTGTGGATAATATGATGCTCAGAAGCTACCGCAAGGGCAAATCCTTCTTTTTGAACCGTCATTCTCCGAAAAAGCTTGCGGAGGACATTATTAAGGAGCTGGAGATAGCTACCCCGAACGCGAACACACCGGTTCGCCGCCTTTCGGGCGGAAACGTGCAGAAGGTGCTTGTAGGGCGAGAAATAGCCTCGTCTCCCACGGTGCTTATGGCGGCTTACCCTGTAAGAGGACTTGATATAAACTCCTCCTATATGATATATAATCTTCTAAATCAGCAAAAGAAAAACGGCGTTGCCGTCATATTTGTCGGCGAGGATTTAGACGTTCTGATAGAGCTTTGTGACCGTATAATCGTTTTAAACTCGGGCAGAATTACAGGCGTTGTTGACGCAAGGGAAACCACCAAGGAAGAGCTTGGGCTTTTGATGACAAAGTCGGGAGGTAAGGAAAATGGAAAATAAAAAAAGACATAAGCCCGAACCCCTCGCCTATATATCAAAAAGAGATAACGTTCCCCTGCGCTCGCGTATACTTGTGCGGGTTGTCGCAATCATTATAGCTCTTATCGTCTGCGGCGTAGTCACCAAGGTGCTCACAGGCGATAACCCTATTTCGATATATAAAACTATAATACACGGTGCCTTCGGTCAGGGAAGACTGCTTGTAACTGTTCACGATATAGCTATCCTTCTTTGTATTTCGCTTGCGGTCACTCCCGCATTCCGTATGCGCTTCTGGAATACGGGCGCGGAGGGTCAGGTGCTTATCGGTTGTCTTGCAACTGCCGTGTGTATGTTCACCTTAGGCGGAAGGCTTGCAGACTGGCAGCTTATTATTGTTATGACGGCAGCGGCGATTCTGGCGGGTATGATATGGGGCGTAATACCCGCGATATTCAAGGCTCAGTGGAATACCAATGAAACCCTCTTTACTCTTATGATGAACTATGTCGCTATCCAGCTTGTCGAGTATTTCTTAAAGATAGCCGATAAAAGCGGCTCGAACGTTGTCGGTCCCGACCTCTTGGCGCACGGCTGGCTGCCTGAGCTTTTCGGCGTAAAATATTTGCTTAATATCGTCATTGTAGCCCTTATCACGGTCTTGCTGTATATTTATCTTAAATACAGTAAGCAGGGATATGAGATTTCGGTAGTCGGCGAAAGCGAAAATACCGCGAGGTATATCGGTATAAATGTTAAAAAGGTAATTATCCGCACAATGCTTATATCGGGCGCAATTTGCGGAATCGCAGGTCTTTTACTGGTCGGCGGCTCCTCTCATTCCATCGACTCAAATCTGGTGGACGGCAGGGGCTTTACCGCGATAATGGTGTCGTGGCTCGGGAAATTCAACCCGATAACTATGATACTTACAACATTTTTGCTTGTATTCTTAGACCGCGGCGCAGACGAGGTAACCTCTAAATTCGGGCTGAACGGCGATTTTTCCGATATACTAACGGGAATTATCCTTTTCTTTATCATCGGCTGTGAATTTTTCATCAACTATAAGATAAACCTCAGTCACCGTAAGAAGGAGGGGAAATAATGGTAACGATAATCAATTTTATCCAGCGAGCCATTCTGCAGGGAACACCCCTGCTTTACGGCGCAACAGGTGAAATACTAACCGAAAAATCGGGCAACCTTAATCTCGGAATCCCGGGTATTATGTATATCGGGGCCATTTCAGGCGTAATCGGCGGTTTTATGTACCAATCCTCTGTCGATGATGTCGTTCCGATTCTCGCGGTGCTGATTCCCTTTTTCTGCTGTCTTTTAGGCTCCCTTTTGGTCTCCCTGCTCTATTGCTTCCTTACCGTAACCCTAAGGGCTAATCAAAACGTTACGGGTCTTGCCATTACAACCTTCGGCGTAGGCTTCGGTAACTTTTTCGGCGGCTCGCTCATTAAAATAATTAAGAGCGACGTGCCGTATCTTGCTCTTGTCGATATAGCGCGGGCGTTTAAAACCACCCTGCCCTTTGCGGACAGCTTTGGCGATATAGGAAAGCTGTTTTTCTCATACGGCTTTATGGTCTATCTCGCAATAATAATCGCGATATTTGCCGCAGTTTTTCTTAAAAAGACCAAGCACGGACTCAATCTTCGCGCTGTCGGCGAGAATCCCGCCACGGCGGACGCTGCGGGCATAAACGTTACGGGATATAAGTATTCTGCCACCTGCATAGGCGGTATGATAGCGGGCTTAGGCGGTCTTTTCTATGTGATGGATTACAGCAACGGCATTTGGTCCAATAACGGCTTCGGCGATCGCGGCTGGCTTGCTATTGCAATTGTT
>JBJEOD010000055.1:0-3452 GCA_051880535.1 Acutalibacteraceae bacterium
ATGCGGTTTTCAAAGCCGGCAAACATTTAACCGCGTTTTTAAAGAGCCTTGCGGTATGACTCCTATGGCATACAGAAAGCGTGCGCTTGCAAATTGTTATAAGCAATGGCAGATCCACCGGTACCTTATCCGGCTGTTTGTGACCTATTGACGTTAATACTCGTTCTCTTGAAGTCATTTTCTAAAACCTTTCTGAATATTAAATCAATATACTGCTGATTTCTCTCAATCAGTATGGAAAACTTCTTCCATTTCTGCCCACCATTCCCCTTCTTTTGCTGAAGGGACAGGAGTCTGGCAGGGATCGGTAAGCTTCCACCATTTTTGTGTTTCAGGGTCATCCGCCATTTTTTGCATATCCGCGGCATAATCGTCCCCGATATATTCATAGTAGCTGAACAGCAATCCGTCGCGGTAATAGATTGAATAATTTCTGATGTTGCAATCGTGAATTTTTTGCAAAACACTCTGCCAACAGACCGCGTGAAGCGTTTTGTATTCTTCCAGTCTGTCAGCCTTAACCTGTATAACACTGCCGTATCTTTTCATTTTAATCAATTCCTTTACTAAACAAGGGACGGACCAAACGGAATGTCCGATACAAACAGGACTTCAGCACGATCCGCTCCTGCCGCAATAAGTTCTTCTTTAAACATAAATTCTCTTTAATTTGTCAAATGTCAGATGTTGGGAGATTGTTAAAAATAATAATCTGCCGCGGCCCCAAAAAACGCATCAATGTTGTCCCAAGAGGAAAGTACAAAGTTGCCGTAACCGCCGCACCGAACACTTCTGCCTTGACCGAAATATCCATCATACTGACCGACACCAGACTGTCACAGCACTGTGCAACAGACGCCATACCCTTCGCCTGCAGCTCATTGCTTCATATTTTTTTCACTTACCGTACCTCCTTTCATAAAAGTAGTATTAAGCCCGATAGGGACAAATCGGTTTTGACGAATAATATATCCCCGTATCTTTGCCGAAAAGCCTTATAATACGTCATATTTCAAACTAAAGGGCGCAAAATCACGAAAAATCCGCCGTCTCTCGGGCGGTTTGCACCTATCGAGCTTAACACTTATTAATAATAACAAACAATACCGTCATATTCAATGCTCTTGCCAATAAAAAGATAATAATACAAAAAATCAAAATATATTTCTATATTTACTCGGCTTAAAACAGAATTACTGTATGTTATACAGCATTAAGCAGCCCGGCGTATGGTCGGTTGACACAATGAACAAGTATATCAGCAATGTTTTTGAATTTACCGATATAAAATATGTTGATACCGTTTTAATGCAGCACAGTATAACCGCCTGAATTTTGCACAGAGTGGTGCTCGGTGCAGACTATTCTGTTTTACAGCAGTCTGAAGGCGTTCCGTTTACATTCAAGCACCCTTTCGTTGCGAAGCCTGCCTATCTCAGTAGAAAGCCCGCTTCTCTCTACACCGAGATAATCTGCAAGCTCCTGTCGGTTGTAGGGAATTGTAAAGCTTGCACTTTCCGCCTTTTTAGCCTGCAAAAGCAGGTACGCCATCAGCTTTTCCCTTGTGCTGTGCTTTGTGGTAATCTCGATTTTTTGATGCAGAACAATATTCTTTCTTGCCACCGTGTTTAGCAGATTTACAATAAGCCTTGAGTGAAATTGACAGGCGTTTTTGCAGGGTGCGACGATATACCGCGCGTCAATCAAGAGTATTTCCGACTCCTCTGCGGCGATAACATCAATCGGGAGGGAATCGACTCCCGCGCAGGCGAAGGCTTCGCCGAAAAGCTCCGTCGGCTCTACGCTTGCAAGGATACTGCGGTTTCCGTAATAGTCAACCCTTACAAGCTGTACGTTCCCTTTTAGGACGATACCGATATATCTTGCCCTCTCTCCCTCTGCAAAAACGGTATCGCCCTTTTTATAGCTTTTTTGCCTTGCTCCGAGACAGCCGAGCATTTTTTCAAGGCTTTCGCCCTTTATTCCGTTAAAAAGCGGACAATCTTGCAATATTTCAAAATATTTTTTCATTTTTTCCTCCGTTTGTTGAAATTTCAACAGACATTATAAGCTGATTATAGTATAATCCTATCGTAAAATCAATAAACAGGAGGAACAAAAAATGTTCAGAAAAATAATAAAGATTAATGAAGAAAAATGCAACGGGTGCGGCGCCTGCGCCGCCGCCTGTCACGAGGGTGCCATTCAGATGGTTGACGGCAAGGCAAAGCTTACGCGCGAGGATTACTGCGACGGGCTGGGTGACTGTCTTCCCGCCTGCCCGACAAACGCAATATCCTTTGAGGAGCGCGAGGCTCCCGCCTATAATGAGGAGGCGGTAAAGGCGGCAAAAGCCGCAAAGGCAGGCGGTTCTCTCCCCTGCGGCTGTGCGGGAACGCACTCAAAGCAGATTATCCGCAAAGCCGCTCCCACCCCCACCGCCACAGTAGAAAGTCAGCTTTCACAGTGGCCCGTCCAGATTAAGCTTGTGCCTGTAAATGCACCGTATTTTAAGGGTGCAAGGCTGCTTATTGCCGCAGACTGCACGGCGTTCGCCTACGGCAATTTCCACAGCGAATTTATACGTAATCACATAACCCTTATCGGATGTCCAAAGCTTGATAGCGGCGACTACGCCGAAAAGCTTACCGAAATTATTTCAAGCAACGACATTAAAAGCGTGACCGTGGTGCGAATGGAGGTGCCCTGCTGCGGCGGTCTTGAAAACGCCGCACTCCGCGCGCTTAAGGCAAGCGGAAAATTTATTCCGTGGCAGGTAATTACAGTCACAACCGACGGTAGAATTTTGGAATAGCCGCCATTTATAGCATAATGGTTATAGAGCATTCAAAGAATTATTGCTACCTGCCTTTAGGAACGAAATTCATTAAAAAACATTATTAATTATGCGAGCCTATAAACGCATATAACAAAATCCGCACCGATTCGTGCGGATTTTGTGTGTTGTATGTTAATAAAGGAGCGGGTAATAAAACAGTCATTCTCTTAATAAAACTAACTTATTCTTTCAACTTTTCAAGAATTTCTTCGGCTTCCTCAATACTATCAGTCGAAACAGTAGCATAACCTTCGGTTATTTCCGCAACAACAGTTGGGCTTGATACCACTGTATCGCCAACGCAAATTTCAAGAGTTTCACCAATATGCTCCGCCGTAGCCGCAGCGAACAAAGCCTTTCCCTCCTCGGTAAAGTTTATTAAAACGCTTGGCTGATTATCCGTTACCAACACCTGAACATTATCTATATGACCTGCATTTAAAAGCACTTCTCCGCCTTCATCTTTAATGAAAACATATTCATTTACGCTATACTGAGGATAATATGTCTGTTCGCTCGGACTACTGCGTTTCTCTTCGGAGGAGCAGGCGGATAACGCCGCTAATATTATAATAGAAATGATTACTGCTGAAAATGATTTTTTCATACAAAT
>JBJEOD010000056.1:0-3452 GCA_051880535.1 Acutalibacteraceae bacterium
TTACACGGGAGGAATGGCTCCCGCTTATGAAAAAAAGCACCCTTATAAAGGACTTTGTCTCCCGCAGTCAGACCGCCTATGAGGATTTTGAGGAGCTGCTCCAAAGCGGCGAGGCGGAATTTACATATTACGACTATAATATTAAAAGCGAAAGGCGCATTAAGGCGATATGCTCCCCTAAGTCGCCGGGTATCTCTCCCCGCTTTATTCTGCTTTACAATATTGACGACTCCGAAAATAAAAGGTCAGACGAGGACCGCACGGTCTATATAAGAACCTTCGGCTATTTCGACGTTTTTGTGGGCGACAAGCCGATAGCCTTCCGCAACAAGAAATCAAAGGAGCTGTTTGCTCTTTTGGTGGACCGCCGCGGCGGGTTTGTATCCTCGGAGGACGCCATAACCTTTTTATGGGAGGACGAGCCTGTAAATTCTGTAACCCTTGCAAGGTACAGAAAGGTCGCATTGCGGCTTAAAAATATTCTTGAAGAATACGGTATTGCGGACGTGGTTGAAACTGTTGACGGCAAACGGCGAATTGTACGTGAAAAGGTGCATTGCGATTTGTACGACTACCTTTCGGGCAAGGAGGAATTTTCACAGCTGTTCAAGGGCAACTATCTTACCAACTACAGCTGGGGCGAAACCACCTTGGCGGAGCTTTCGGGGAATATTGTGTACTGAAAAAAGAGGCAAAACGGAAAGTCCCGTTCTGCCTCTTTTATAATTACTATTCCATTTCAAACGCGCCTGTGTAGAGCTGATAATAGGTTCCCTTTTGCTCAATAAGCTTTTTATGACTGCCGCGCTCGATTATTCTGCCGTGGTCAAGCACCATAATCACGTCGGAGTTCTGAACGGTTGAAAGCCTGTGGGCGATAACAAATACCGTTCTTCCCTGCATTAGCCTATCCATACCCTTTTGGACTATTGCCTCTGTGCGGGTATCGATTGAGGAGGTCGCCTCGTCAAGAATCATAACAGGCGGGTCGGCAACCGCCGCGCGGGCGATTGAAATCAACTGCCTTTGACCCTGTGAAAGACCGCTGCCATCCCCCGTTAAAACAGTATTGTAGCCCTCGGGGAGCATTTCAATAAAGCCGTGGGCGTTTGCAAGCTTTGCCGCCGCGATACATTCCTCGTCTGTCGCGTCAAGTCTGCCGTAGCGGATATTTTCCATAACCGTTCCCGTAAAGAGGTTTACATCCTGCAAAACTATGCCGAGACTGCGGCGCAAATCCGCCTTTTTAATCTTGTTGATATTGATGCCGTCATAGCGGATTTTGCCGTCGGCAATATCGTAAAAGCGGTTGATTAGGTTTGTTATAGTGGTTTTGCCAGCGCCCGTCGCACCGACAAAGGCAATTTTCTGCCCGGGCTCGGCGTAAATATCGATATTGTGAAGGACAATTTTATCGGGCACATAGCCGAAATCAACGTCGTAAAGCCTTACATCACCCGTAAGCTTGGTATAGGTCACGGTGCCGTCGCCGTGCGGGTGTCTCCACGCCCACATTCCCGTGCGCTTTTCGCTTTCGGTTATATTTCCCTTTTCGTCCTCGGCGGCGTTCACAAGGGTGACATAACCGTCGTCAACCTCCGGCATTTCGTCCATAAGCTCAAAGATTCGCTCGGTACCCGCCATAGCCATAACGACCGAGTTTATCTGCTGGGACACCTGACTTATGCTCATTGTAAACTGCCTTGTCATATTAAGGAAGGGCACTACCACGGCTACCGAAATTGCCTGACCTGAAAGTGAGAGGTTCGGCACGCCGAAGAGTATCAGCAGTCCCCCGACAAAGGCTATCAGCACATACAGTATATTTCCGATATTGTTCATAATCGGCATAAGGATATTTGCGAACTTATTGGCGTTTTCAGCGTCGCTGAACAGCTGCTCGTTGATTTTATCAAACGCCTTTTCGCTTTCCTCCTCGTGGCAGAAGACCTTGACAACCTTCTGTCCATTCATCATTTCCTCGATATAGCCCTCAACCGCGCCTATCGACTTCTGCTGCTTTACAAAGTATTTTGCGCTGTTGCCTCCCACCTTTTTAGTGACCATCATCATAGCAAAAACCCCTAAAAAGACAAGCAATGTCATCCAGACGCTCAAAAACAGCATATAGCAAAGCAGGGCGATAATAGTCAGCGCAGAGGTGAAAAGCTGGGGAATACTCTGGGAAATAAGCTGACGAAGCGTATCAATATCGTTGGTGTAGTGGCTCATTATATCGCCGTGGGTGTTGGTATCGAAATACCTTATCGGCAGGCTCTGCATAGAGCCGAACATATTTTGCCGCATTTTATTGAGAAAGCCCTGTGTGACTATTGCCATAAGCCTTGAATAAACAAAGGTTGATACAATTCCGACAATGTAGAAGCCTATCATAATCATAATAATCCGCAAAAGCCTTGCTTGAATAGCGGAATACCCTACACTTAAGCCCTCTTTAATAATCAGCACGATTTCATTAAGAAAAAGCGAGGAAACCGTACCCGAAACGGCACTTAAAAGTATGCAGATTCCTACAATAATAAGATATGCTTTATAATATTTGAAAAGATATTTGAAAAGGCGCGCTACCGTTCCTTTGGTATTTTTCGCCTTCGGTCCGCCCTTCATTCCTTTAGGTCCCATAGGTCCCGGCATTATTCCTCACCTGCCTTATTCTGTGAATAGTAAACCTCTTTGTAAATCTCGTTGGACTTAAGAAGCTCGCTGTGCGTTCCGACAGCGTCTATATGACCGTCCTCCATTACTATAATGCGGTCGGCGTCCTGCACCGAGGAAACGCGCTGTGCGATTATTATTTTGGAGGTGTCGGGTATTTCGGTTGCAAACGCGTTTCTTATAAGCGCGTCGGTCTTGGTATCGACTGCGCTTGTTGAGTCGTCAAGAATCAGTATCTTGGGCTTTTTAAGGAGCGCCCTTGCAATACAAAGCCTTTGCTTTTGTCCGCCCGAGACATTGGTTCCTCCCTGCTCAATATGGGTATCGTACTTATCGGGGAAGGAATTAATAAATTCGTCCGCCTGCGCTAATTTGCAGACCCTTACAAGCTCCTCGTCCGTAGCGTTTTTGTCGCCCCAGCGCAGATTCTCCTTTATCGTGCCCGAAAAAAGTATATTTTTCTGCAAAACAACCGAAACCTCGTTGCGGAGCGATTCAATATCATAGTCCTTTACATTAACTCCGCCTACCGAGACAGACCCCTCGGTCGCGTCATAAAGTCGGGAAATAAGCTGAATAAGGGTGGTTTTACTGCTGCCCGTGCCGCCTAATATTCCTATCGTTTCGCCCGATTTGATATGAAGATTTACGTCTTTAAGAGCATACTTCTCCGCACCCTCATGATATTTAAAGGAAACATTATCAAAATCAATGCTTCCGTCTGCAACCGTTTTTACGGGGTTCTCGGGGTTTTTAATCCAGCTTTCCTCCTTAAG
>JBJEOD010000057.1:0-3440 GCA_051880535.1 Acutalibacteraceae bacterium
AAAACCGTTGCAATTATCGGCTACGGCTCGCAGGGTCACGCCCATGCGCTCAACCTTAAGGATTCGGGCGTAGACGTTATCGTAGGTCTTTACAAGGGCTCCAAGAGCTGGGCAAAGGCTGAGTCTCAGGGTCTTACCGTTATGACCTCTGCCGAAGCGGCGGCAAAGGCTGATATTATTATGATTCTTATTAACGACGAGAAGCAGGCTAAGCTTTATAAGGAAAGCATCGAGCCGAACCTCACCGAGGGCAAGACCTTGGCTTTCGCCCACGGCTTTAACATTCATTTCGGTTGCATTAAGCCGCCGAAGAACGTAAACGTTATTATGATTGCTCCTAAGGGTCCGGGTCACACCGTTCGCAGTGAGTATCAGGCAGGCAAGGGTGTTCCCTGCCTTGTAGCGGTTGAGCAGGACGCAACAGGCGACGCGCTTGAAATCGGTCTTGCTTATGCATTAGGTATCGGCGGCGCTCGCGCGGGCGTGCTTGAGACCACCTTCCGCACCGAGACCGAAACCGATTTGTTCGGCGAGCAGGCGGTTCTCTGCGGCGGCGTTTGCGCCCTTATGCAGGCAGGCTTTGAAACCCTTGTTGAGGCGGGCTATGATCCGAGAAACGCTTACTTTGAGTGCATTCACGAAATGAAGCTTATAGTTGACCTTATTTATCAGAGCGGCTTTGAGGGTATGCGCTACTCCATCTCCAACACCGCTGAATACGGCGACTACATCACAGGTCCTAAGATTATAACCGAGGAAACCAAGAAGACTATGAAGAAGATACTTTCCGACATTCAGGACGGTACCTTTGCTAAGGACTTCTTGCTTGATATGTCCGACGCGGGCGCTCAGGTACACTTCAACGCTATGCGTAAGCTTGCCGCAGAGCATCCCTCCGAGAAGGTCGGCAAGGAAGTAAGAAAGCTTTACAGCTGGAGCGACGAGGATAAGCTCATCAATAACTAATACTTATTAATTGAGGATAGCGTTATGGTTAAGGATAGAATAGTTGACGGTGCGCACAACGCGCCGCACCGCAGTCTGTACCACGCATTGGGACTTACAAAGGAGGAGCAGGCAAGACCGCTTATAGGTATTGTCAGCTCCTATAACGAGATAGTGCCCGGGCATATGAACCTTGACAAAATCGTTGAAGCGGTAAAAATGGGGGTTGCAATGGCGGGAGGAACGCCTATAGTATTCCCTGCAATAGCTGTCTGCGACGGTATTGCAATGGGTCACACGGGAATGAAATACTCCCTTATCACCCGCGATTTAATCGCCGATTCGACCGAGGCTATGGTACTCGCTCACGGCTTTGACGGGCTTGTTATGGTGCCCAACTGCGACAAAAATGTTCCCGGTCTATTAATGGCGGCGGCAAGGGTTAATATCCCCACCGTTTTCGTAAGCGGCGGACCTATGTTAGCAGGCAGGGTTGACGGCAAAAAGACCAGTCTTTCAAGTATGTTTGAGGCGGTAGGCTCCTATAAAGCGGGTAAAATCGACGAAGAACAGCTCTGCGTATGCGAGAAAAACACCTGCCCGACCTGCGGCTCCTGCTCGGGAATGTATACCGCGAACTCTATGAACTGCTTAACTGAGGTTTTGGGTATGGGACTTCGCGGCAACGGCACAATTCCTGCAGTTTACTCCGCAAGAATTGAGCTTGCAAAGCACGCGGGTATGCAGGTTATGGAGCTTGTTAAAAAGAATATCCGCCCGCGCGATATTATGACTGCGGCGGCTATTAAGAACGCCCTTACCGCCGATATGGCGCTGGGCTGTTCAACAAACAGTATGCTTCATCTCCCCGCAATCGCAAACGAGTGCGGGGTGGAGTTTAACCTTGATATGGCGAACGAGATAAGCGAAAAAACCCCCAACCTCTGCCATTTAGCCCCTGCAGGTCGTACCTATATGGAGGACTTAAACGAGGCGGGCGGAGTTTACGCGGTACTTAAAGAGCTTACAAAGCTTAATTTGCTCGACACAAGCGTTATGACCTGCACGGGCAAAACCTTGGGCGAGAATATTGAAAACGCGGTTAATAAGGATCCCGAAATTATCCGCACGGTTGAAAACCCCTATTCAAAGACAGGCGGTATCGCCGTGCTTCGCGGCAACATCGCGCCCGATGGTTGTGTTGTAAAGCGCAGTGCGGTCGCCCCCGAAATGCTTGTTCACGAAGGCCCCGCAAAGGTTTTTGAGAGCGAGGAGGAGGCAATCGCCGCCATCTACGCGGGTAAAATCGAAAAGGGCGATGTTGTGGTTATCCGTTACGAAGGTCCTGCGGGCGGTCCCGGAATGAGAGAAATGCTCTCCCCCACCTCGGCTATCGCGGGTATGGGACTTGATAAGGACGTCGCGCTTATTACCGACGGACGTTTCTCGGGCGCTACAAGGGGCGCTTCGATAGGTCACATCTCCCCCGAGGCGGTAAGCGGCGGAATAATTGCCTACGTTAAGGACGGCGACATTATTTCAATTAATATCCCCGAATACTCGATTGAGCTCAAAGTCTCTGACGAGGAAATTGAGGAGCGCAAAAAGACAATGGAAATCAAGCGCAAAACCGATATAGGCGGCGCGCTCGCCCGTTACGCGGCACAGGTTAGCTCCGCAGATAAGGGCGCGGTTATTAACAAATTCAAGGGATAAGGTGTAAACAATGACCGAACAGGAGGAAATGAAACTTTCGTGTGAGCTGTCGGCGCTCGGCGTGTTCAGGGGAATACTAAAATATGATACAATGAGCGCCTTTATAGGGCTTTTAAGCACTCAGGGCGACACTAAAGAGAAGCTTCGACTGTTCGGCGAGTTCGTTTATTCCCTATCGGACGACAATTATTGCTTTTCGGATTTTCTGTGCCGCGCGGTGTATTCCGACGAGAATAGGTACATCATTTCGGCGGCGCAGAAGTCCGAAATTCCGCAGAGCCTAAAGCAAAACGCAATAAGGGAGCTTGAAATTTTCACACGGCTTACCGAGCTTGATACCAAGGCTCTTTGCGGGGAAATAGACTTTGACGGATATATCCCGCAGTTTGACAACAAAAAAACCGATTTTGTAAAAACATATGAAGAAAGACTTAAAAACGTGGGAAAATACGGCTACGGCATTTTCGCCGCGGCTAAGATGTTCCGAGTCTCGGGCGAGGAGATAGTTCCCGTAAAATCTGCCGACAGCACCTCCCTTTCGGGCTTCGTCGGCTATGAGGAGGAGCGCAGGCGGGTATTTGAAAACACCCGCGCCCTCTGTGAGGGCAGACCCGCCGCAAACGTGCTTTTGTGCGGCGACGCGGGTACGGGCAAATCCTCGACGGTAAAGGCATGCGCCAACTACTTTGCGGATTACGGGGTAAGGCTTATAGAGCTTAGAAAGGATCAGCTTTTCAGCCTTTCCTACATAATGGGGCGCATTGCCGAAAATCCGCTTA
>JBJEOD010000058.1:0-18149 GCA_051880535.1 Acutalibacteraceae bacterium
GTAAACTATTTTTATCATTCCCTCAACGGTCATTGTTTCCTTTGTGACTACGAGACGGCAATCGGGATAAGCCGTGGCAAGCTCGGTTTTGAACGCGGGACCCTTCATCTTATTTGTCGGGGCGCCGTCCTTAATTCCCTGCTCCTCATATACCTTCAAAATAGCAGGAAGCAGCGGATCGTCCTCCCTGAGTATCAAGGCGTGGTCAAAATTTTTCAGAACCTCCCACGCGGTTTTTTGAATTTCGTTACAGGGAAAAACCATATTTACCCCGGGCTCAACGGTATCCTCAACCTCAATGGTCAAAACTCCCGTGTGTCCGTGCAGGTACTGCGCCTCTCCCTTAAAGCCATAAAAGCGGTGTGCGTACTGCAAATCCAATGTTGTAATACTTCTCATAATAATCCTCCTTAAAATTTTTTATTTGAAAACGCCCGTTTCCGCGCTTTTTCCTGAAACATATCAGTCCTGCGGCTTCCTTTTACACTCGGGACAGACTCCGCGGAAAATAATATCGTAGCCCGTAAAATCAAAGCCGCGGGAATCTCTTATGCTGTTTTCGAGACCCGTAATATAGTCCATATCCACATCGAACAGCCTGCCGCATTTCTCGCATTTTACGTGGCAGTGATTGTGAACACGGTGGTCGAAACGGTCGGGACCGCCCGGAATCTCCAGCTTACGTATTTCCCCCATTTCAGACAGCAGGTTCAGGTTGCGGTATACAGTCGCTCGGCTGATATTCGGGTGTTCGCTGATAATTGCGTCATATATTTCATCCGCCGTGGCGTGGTTTTGAAATTTATTCACCGTCTCCAAAACCAGCGCGCGCTGAATAGTATTTCGCTTTACCATTTTTCTCAAATCCCCGATTCTTTTCTTAATGATATTATATACTAATAAGGATTAAATGTCAATAATAAAATTTATTTTTTCAATTAGAGGTACCGCCCCAAAAGCGCCCTGACCGAAGTTTTATTCTTCGAGCCCCATTGCTTCGTCTACCGGCAAAGCGAGGACTATGCCGTGCGCCTCTTTGCCCAGTCCGCAGGAGCTGCTTATTGCCGACATAACCTCGGTTTTTTTTGCCTTTGGGGTAACAATCATAACGAACTCCTGCTCGGTCTGCCTTGAAGCTCCCAACTGCTTGGAAACGCCCTCGGAATTGCATCTGAGTCCCTTAAGCACGGTTCCGCCCTTAGCCCCCGCAGCTCTTGCCGCGTCAATAACGTCGTCGCTGAAGCCCGCCGCCACAGACGCCCATATAAGTGAATACTGTGATTTCTTTTCGGTTTGTTCCATATCCGTCTCCGTCCCGTCCTTAAATTTTTTTGTTTTTTCAAGTCTGTCGGCGTCAAGTATCTGATAAAAATTGCCCTGCAAAGCGGTAATCGGCAGGCTGAAGGCTATTCCTCCGCCCCTTTGGTGGTAAAACAGGCGGCTTCTCATTGCCGCAAACAGCTCCTTTACCCGCGACTTAGGCAGAAACCCGATGGTGATAAGCCTTGATGTACCTCCCAAGCCGAAGATATCCAGCATTTCCGAGGGCGCGGTGCCTTTGCCTCGGCACTGACAGAAAACAGGCACGCCGTTCAAATTAAATATTTCCTCTAATTTTTTGCCGTCGTTTACACAGGTAACAGAAACCAGCGCGCGGGGGAGCAGCTTATTTTTCTCCTTAAAATCAGCCATTTCTATTCCTCCATATCGATAATAATGTCATCCGGCAGTAATTTATCAGGACCCGCTCCCGATTTTGATTTGCAGACGTAAACCAGTCCCATAACCTGAACGGCGATAATCGGCGCGAGGGCGACCAATGCCACAATTCCGAAGGCGTCGGTCACGACGTTGCCGCCCCGGGCTGTGCAGGCTCCCATTGCGAGGGGCAGAAGAAAGGTAGAGGTCATAGGTCCGCTCGCAACGCCGCCCGAATCGAACGCTATGCCCACAAACACCTTAGGAACAAAGCGGCTTAAAATAATCGCCGCGGCATAGCCCGGTATTATAATAAGGTAGATATTAAGTCCCGTAAGCACGCGCGCCATTGACAGCGCGACAGCGCAGGCAACACCCGCCGAAAGCGCGGTATTCATCATTTTCCTCGACACCGTGCCGCCGGTTATATCCGCCACCTGCTCATTAAGCACCTGTACCGCGGGCTCGGCTTTTACTATGTAATATCCTATCAAGGCACCTATCGGTATAATCAAGAGACTTAAGCTGCTCTCGGCAATGCCGCTGCCCAACAGCTTTCCGACAGGCGCGAAGCCGATGTTTACGCCCGTAAGGAAAAGGAGCAGACCTACAACGGTATATACAAAGCCGACGCACATTCTTTTAAGCTGTCTTTTGTGGTGGTTTTTTGAAATGAGCTGAAAGACGACGAAAACGCCGAACACGGGCGCCATACTGACAAATACCTCTTTAGCATAATGAGGTAACGCCGTCACAAATTCCCGCGCCACATCTCGGGTTGTTGCTACCTTACTTATCTCAACCGCCGTATACACAGC
Organism: Acutalibacteraceae bacterium; assembly: GCA_051880535.1. GTDB lineage: Bacteria > Bacillota > Clostridia > Oscillospirales > Acutalibacteraceae > UBA737. The sequence continues at coordinate 2,517 of JBJEOD010000058.1, forward strand.
GTCGGTCGGGTGGTAGAAAATACCCAGCAGCAGGACCATCATAATAGGTCCTATACTGCACAGCGCGATAATACCGAAGCTGTCCGAGGAGCCGTCTTTGTCGCTTCGCGCGGCGGAAAGTCCCACCCCCACCGCCATTATAAAGGGAACGGTCATAGGACCCGTTGTGACTCCGCCCGCGTCAAAGGCGACGGCGGTAAATTCGTCGGGCGAAAAAAACGAAAGAATAAACAGCAAGGAGTATAAGATCGCTAAAAGTACCGAAAGGCTGATATGAAATACTATCCTAAGCACCGCCGCCGCGAGAAATATCCCCACTCCTACAGCCACCGTCCATATAAGCACCTTGTTGGGGATTGAAGCGACCTGATTTGCAAGCACCTGCAGGTCAGGCTCGGAAACGGTGATAATCGCACCTGTCACAAAGCATATCAGGGTAATAACAAATATGCTTCGGCTCTCGGCAAGCCTGCCGCCTACGCCCTGACCCAACGGCGTCATCGACATTTCTGCACCGAGCTGAAAAAGACCCATACCTAAAATCAGCAGGAGCGCGCCCGTTAAAAAGAGCAGGATTATCCCGTTTTCTATAGGCACAAGTGTAATGCTGAGCAGCAGAACTATAACAGTAATCGGGAGTACGCCCGCAAGCGACTCTTTTATCTTTTCCTTAAGCTTTTCATTCATAACTGCGCACCCCTTTATTACCTATTACTACTATTATTTTACAATATTTAGCACAAACTAAGGGTGAATAAAATGTAAATTATATTTTTATATTTTTTAGTAAACCTGAAACTAAAAGCTTGAAAAGAACAGAATAATGTGTTATAATAAGAAATCATGCGGATATAGTTCATCGGTAGAACATCAGCTTCCCAAGCTGAATAGGTGGGTTCGACTCCCATTATCCGCTCCAAATAGAAAAGCCGCTAATTTAGCGGCTTTTTCTTTATTTATGCGGGTTATATGCATTTTTAGATGTAATTTTATATTGCCGAAACAATACGAATATTTCACATAAAATATAAAAATTTCACACGAAATTTCACACGAAAATGCACATAGATTTACTTGTTTTCGGGAGCGGCTTGTTGCTCTGAGACTACATCCTTAAAATGCTCTGAGATTTTAACATCGAATTCGTTTGCCTTTTCCTTGAGCGCGTGATTATAAACATTATTCATAGTATAATTCGATTTCCAACCTCCGCGCGCCATAATATATTTGTCGGGTATGCCTATAGCGTGCAGAATCGAAACATTATAGTGTCTCAAATCGTGAAATCTGAATACGGGTATATTATTTTTAATTAATAGCTTTTTAAAAGCTATTGTCAAGCTGTCGGGCGTTCCGTCGTAGATTTTGCCGTCAAAGCCCTTAAATTTTTCCGCAACGAAGTCGGGCAATTCAATTTCGCGGTACCCCGCAAGCGATTTAGGCTGCTTAATCAGCCATTTATTATTTGAGTTTTTAACAAGAGTCTTGTTAACAGTCAAGGTGTTCCCTTTTAAATCGTCTGTTGTAATAGCGCAGATTTCGCCGCGGCGCATCGGACCAAAGGCGGCAAGTAGAATAGGTAGCTCAAGCCTTGTCCCCTTTGCGGCTTTGAGAACAAGCGACACGGTCGAATCACCCGGTATTGTGATTTTCTGTTCTTTCTTCTGCGGTAAGGTTGTATGAAGCGTAAAACCGGGTCTAAACATTTCAAGAACCGCCGACAGCAGCCCGTGTGCGTTCCTGACGGTCTTAGGCGTTTTATCTACAGATAAGATATTGATTTCCTTTTGTATCTGCTCTTGGGTAAGCTTGTCAACTTTTACATTCTTAATGCCGCCGAAATAGTTCTTAGAAATTATTTTATATGCTTTTATTGTACTCGGTGATAAAACATTTTCTTTCGCGGTTATATACCGCTCGAACGCCGCAGAAAGTGTTATATTTTCGTGGGCGGATAATTCCTCTTGCTTGACTTGCCACTCCTTAGCGGCAAGCTCTGCCCTTCCCTTGTCTGCATCGGTGAATGAGCGGCGAATCAGATTACCGTCAACAACAACACTCGCCTGCACGCGCCAATTTCCGCTCGGCAGCTTTTTAGCCTTTGCCATAATATCACCCTTGATTATTCCCGCCCCGAATTTGGGAGCGGGAGTTTTATTATTTATTCTTTAAATTTCAGACCTTTTATAAAGCTATCTACAGAATTATTATTTAACAGCTTTTCTTCTATAAACAGCACATCTGGTTGAGTTGGGGTGAATTTAATTCCTCTTCGTATCATGCCTAAAGTTTTGCGAGCTTTTTGCTCTATGATTTTTGCAAGCCTTTCGCTTGTGATTTTCAAATGATTTTCGGCTATTGTATATTTTCGGCTTATGTATTTATCAGAAACAGGGAAAATGTCCTGAATTAAAAATACACTTGTTTTACCATTATCCAGTTTTGCTATGTGAAGTATATCACATGGTTTATTACGGCTGATACGCTTATTTATAATGTTTGTATATTTCTCAATTTGACTGCTCATTGGTATCATCCAGTATAGCCCTGTCCGCTCGTCTCTTAAGGCATAGTAATGCGGTCTGTGCTCTTCTTTATTCCCCTTTAAATACGGGTCGGGAAAATCTTTGAAAAATTCATCTGATATTACATAAAATCCGCGCTCCTGCATTTTTACCTCCCCAAAAAAGAACCCTCTCGAAAAGAGAGGGTAAGCCCGCTATTTATATTCCGCATACGGGTCAGCGGAAAACTTTCGACCCAACCATTTATATACCGCATATCGGTCAGCGGTAAAAGGCAGCGTACACTGCATTAACAGTATATGCTCTTCCTACTCTTATTATAACATTTCATATTCTGTTGTCAAGAAAAATTTAACTAAGTTATAAAATATAGGTCTGTAAGTTGCAACTCTCTCGCTGATTATCCTGCCCCGAATTTGGGAGCGGTAGTTTCATTATTCTATATTTCTGTTTTCGCCAAAGAAAACAATACCCTTTTCAAGCTTCTTTCTATAAGTGCAGCCTTTTGAGTACAGATAATCTGGACAGGTGCATTGTTTCTCGTCAGAACATTCCATATATCTGTGGCAACAATCAAAAAGGTGGTCGGGTATATAATGCTCATCAACATATTTTTCACAAAAGGTAAAAATATAATCGACAAATTTTTGAAAATCATAAAAATTCTTAGAAATAAAAATCCGCGTGAAATCTTTTAACGATTTGATATTTTTAATTTCATATTCGACAGGAATATCTTCCTTTTTTAACATTGCAAAATAATCGTTTTTCAGGCAAAACATAATTTTATCTTTTTTAGCAGTGCAATCGAAAGCTTTTAAGCCGCAAAAAACAATAGAGGTCGCACGGCTTATATTTAATTTAGTACTTACGGTATCCACATAGGGTGATTCTTTAAATGTTAGAGTGCATATCTTTTTAATATATTCATATGTTCCCTCGGTATATATCGGTATTGTTGCTAAAGCAGTCTGACATTCTTTTGATTTTTGCATTTCCTTAAAGTGAATGATATCAACACAATGTAAATGTTTATCTAAAGATATAACCAATACATTATTATTAATATATCCCACAATTTCACACGGACATACATATTCTGCATATGCTCCGTTATAGAAAAACTGTTTAATATCAGTTGCCGTTTTTGAGGTGAGGTCGTGCGTTTTAAGATATTGCATTTTCTCTTCGCCGTTATTAAATTCAACATATTTTTCCGTCGGAGGAATTAGACCGTGAATTGCCGACGCTCTTTTTTCTAATTCTAAATCATTTGAAATACACATATATATCGCCTTCAATCATTAGCACACGAAGTACATAAATCTAATAAATCGCTATCTATCATTTCAATAAAACGGTTTTCGTCTATAATTTCAATATCTATACCTTTTTTAATATATTCCATAGCTTTTTTCATTTTACCGCTAAGACCGTTTTTGGTAATACTTAAATCCTGTTTTCCGACAACGAGATAATTTGTACTTTTGGTTACATTATCTTGAGGAAAACCGCCGCCTTTTTTTACTATCTCCATTGCTTTACCGCGGGAAAAAGCGGTTAAGTTACCAGTAAAAACAAATCTTTTATTTGCAAAGTCATCATCACAGTATTCGGCAGTTATATCATCGAATTGCATAGCTTTAGTTGAGTCCCAATGACGATAACTAACTCTTGAACCGCTGTTGTCAAATGATTTGTCGGTTAAGTGCTGTGCGCCTATTCCTAAATATGAATTAAAATCTGATAGATTTGTTATATTGTACTGTTCTATGTATTTTAGCAATATTTCAGCGCAAGCCATCGCATCACACTCTGAATTATGATGATTTGTCAAATCCACATCTAAAACCTCAGAAACAAAATCCAACCTGTAACAACCTAAATCTGGGAAAGCTCTGCGTGTTAGCTGATATGTACATAATGAATTACATTCGGGAAATGGAATATCATAATGCGCGAGAGTTCGCGAAAGTACGCTTATATCAAAAGCGGCGTTATGCGCCACGACAATTTTATTTTCAATTAAATCGGAAATATCATTCCATAATACGTCGAACGTGGGAGCGGTTTCTACATCACTTTCCGTTATTCCGTGTATTGAAACATTTATAGGATCGAAATAATAAGGATACGGTTTTATTAAATAGTTCCTTGTGTCTACAATTTCATTTTCTTTTACTGTAACAATTCCGATAGAGCAAGCGCTTGTGCGTTTCGCATTGGCGGTCTCAAAATCTATTGCAACAAAATCCATTTTCTTTATACTCCTTAATCTTTAAAGCGTATAAAACGACTTTATATTTATTATTTTGGTAAATAATAGTAGCATTTACGCAGGGGTGAAAAAATGCAGGAAGTTAAAAAGCAAAAACTTGATAAAATAAAAAAACAGTTAAATTTACTTACTTCCGATGAACTGAAAGAAATCAGTGATTACGTTGAGAAATCTTATATTCAATGTAATCAAGAACATCATCAAGTTCTTTTTCGGAAAGATTAGCGCAATTATTTATTATTTTTTGTTTTATCGTGGAAAGATCGTCGGTTGTGGCGGTCTTTTCTTTTTGTGTAGATTTCCCCAGAAGATATTCAGGTGATACATTAAAATAGTTTGCGATTTTTTGTACTGCCGTATCTCTTGGAGAACTACCTCTTTTCCAACCAGTTAATGTGCCTGATGAAATGCCTAATTCCTTAGCTAAAGGATTAGGTTTAATATTATGCTCGTTACAAAGATTTACAAAGTTTATCCAAAACAAATTTTCTCCTATCATAATTTAATCTCCTTTGTGAAATCTCAATATTCTTAGTTTACTATTTTGTTCAAAACATAAAATCTTAGAAAAACTGAAATTATTCATTGACAAACTAAGATAACTAAGATATAATATAACTAAGTTAAGATTACACCTTAACTATACCACAAAAATATGGAAAAAGCAATGTAAAAGAGGTGGATTTTATGAATGGAAAAAGATTAAAGGCTCTGCTTGATGAAAAGGGCATACATCAGGCAGAGCTTGCGGAAAACGTAGGCGTGTCTCAGGCTTTTATCAGTTACTTAATAAAAGGTTTAAAACAGCCGTCATTGGTACTGATAAAGCGCATAGCCGACTATCTGCACGTGCCGATTGACGAGCTGGTATAAACGTGCCGCTTGTTTGATTGTTGAGCACTTCATAAAAACAGAAAGGTGGTGAAACAGAATGTGTCAATAAAGGTAATTAAGAGTTATGCAGGCAGCAGTTGCTTTCAAGCGGAACTTTCAGTGATTTTATCCTACCCCGATTGGTGTAAAGTTGAAAATTCACAAGAGTATCTTGATTTTCAAAAACTTTTGGAGACTTTGGAAAAACAACATAACCACTCACCCCACCAAGAGAGTTAAGTACTACCGGAAAAGGCAAGGTTTTAATTTTTTCAATAGTAACATTGCCGCGCTCGAAATGTTCAATCGTTCTGACTATTGCAGGTATTTTCTTACATTCGTAAACCAATCTATGAGCCGAAAGGCAAAGCTAAGGAATATGGCGATTATGCCATAAATATTTATACCGGCTGTCCACATAGGTGCTATTACTGTTTTGCACCGAATGTATTGCATAAGGTAAAAGAAAATTTTCATAGCTGCGTTGAGCCGCGCAAAAACATAGTCGAGGAAGTACGTAAGCAGATAGAGCGAGAACATATAACAGGTAAGTTAATACACCTCTGCTTTACCTGCGACCCGTACCCAACAGGATATGATACTACACCCACAAGGGAGATAATCAAGATACTCAAAGAAAGCGACAATAATGTGCAGATACTCACCAAAGGCGACGGCAGCAGAGATTTTGATTTGCTTGACGAAAACGATTGGTACGGAATTACTCTTTCACAAATATCAGGGAGCGCTGAACCGAATGCAGTATTACCGCTCGGTAGGCTTTTAAAACTTTTTAAAGCAAAAAAGCACGGTATTAAAACTTGGGTATCGTTTGAGCCGGTGCTTGACGTAAATGTTTTAAAATGCTTAGAAGTTCATCACGAAGAATTCGACAAGGTTAAAATCGGCAAGCTGAATTATTGCCCGTCTGACATTGACTGGGCTGATTTTGGTCGTAAAGCCGAGAACCTTTGTAAGCGGCTCGGTATTGACTATTACATAAAAGACAGCCTGAGAAAAGAAATGGAGCAGGGCAATGGGTAAAGGCGTTTTGCAGTCAACTGCAATATACATATATATATAATAACAATTTTTAAGGCATACAAAAAATCCCTCCCGACGGCAATCGGGAGGGAAAGCGGAACGATTTTTAACGCTCCATCGCCTACATATATAATAGCACCTTGGGAGCGGAAAATCAAGCAAAAAATCACAGGCGGACAAGCCTGTTATCGACCTTGTATGCCATAGTAATAAGTCAACGATATATTTTCCGCGGGAGCGGATTTTAGGGAGTTTTTTAAAATGAAAAATAATTATTCCGAGGTGTGCAAAAAGAATCAGAGTCGAAGTCATTGTCGGGTAAGTTTTTCCGAAAGCCTTAGAAGAGTACGCGGCCGTATTGAAATATCCAGCTTTGAGCCTTCGGACCGCGCCCTTGCAAACGAATTGATTTTAATAATTGCCGAGGTCGGCGCTCTCCCCTTAGGTTCACAGGTGCAGGTGAACGGCGAAAAACTATCCGCCGAAACGGTAAGCGAGGTTTATGCTCAGCTCGAAAAAGAGCACTTAGAGCTTGTTATTGAGAAATTCCGCGCAGTGAAATATGAAATTAAATACCGAAAATCATATTTCCGCACAGCCCTTTATAATTGCGTGTTTGAGTTTGAGAGCTATTACGAGAATCAGGTGCGAAAGGACGGTACTGCATAATGGAACGCGAAAGAATAATAAAATCTGGAAATCTTCTTGAAGCCGACTTTTTTCCCGTTTGGGATAACGGCAGCAAAATGCCGACGTGCCCTAAAGGTACCAAACCGTCGAGCGAAGCACAGAAAAAATATAACAATGCTATGGCGGCTAAAAAGAGCGTACGGCTGGTAAATGCGAATTTTGACAGCGGCGACTTGTTTATTACATACACCTACATTCAGAAATATGCTCCGCTCACCCTTGAAAAAGCAACACGGGACATTAACAACTACATACGCCGAATTAAAACAAAGCGTGCATCCGAACTTAAGCGGGTGGAAAAGCTTTTAAAAAGTGATCCTGATAATAAAAGGCTCAAGGAGCAATATAAAAAGCTTTCGGCGCCGTTTAAATATTATTACGCGATTGAAGAGGAAGTCTATAAAACAGGCGATAAGCGCGGTATGAAAAATTACCACGTTCACCTTTTTATGACGGGCGGCATAGACCGCGACGACGCTGAACGTATATGGGGCGAGGGATTCAGGGTTAACGCTATGCGTTTTCAGCCCGAAAGATTCGGACCCGAAGCCGCCGCCCGTTATATTTCTAAAGATCCACAGGGCAGACGGCGTTTCCGTCATTCCAAAAATCTATCTAAGCCCCAAAAAAAGGTCAAAGACGGTCGGATAACCCGCCGAGGAGTTGAAGCAATGGCAAAGCTTCGCGTTGACGACCGCGAATATTGGGAGCGCAGATATAAAGGCTATCGCTTTTTACGGTGTTTTGCGCGCTTTAATAAATACAACGGGCATTGGTATGTCTCGGCGATTATGTATAAAGCGGGCGAAAAAGACTTATTACCCGATTGGAAGGCAGGTGAAGACGAGTGGATGAGCGAGTTTTAAAAGCCGTGTCACGGCGTAAGCCGATACCTCACGAAGCAAACGAGCAAACAGCGCTTTTTAACTGGGCACAGCTTTCGCTGTGTAAATATCCCGAGCTTGATTTACTCTATCACATACCTAACGGCGGCAGCAGAAACAGCCTTGAGGCGGCTAACCTGAAACGTCAGGGCGTTAAGGCGGGCGTTCCCGACCTCTGCTTGCCTGTGGCGCGCGGAGGATTTCACGGTTTATACATAGAGATGAAGGCGAGAAAAAATAAAACCACCGATAAGCAAAACAGCTGGCTTGCCGCCTTAAAAGCGCAGGGTTATTGTACCGCTGTATGCTATAACTGGCTGGAGGCTAAGGAATTACTTGAAAATTATTTAAAATCAGGAGTGAAAGCAAAATGAATTATCTGCCTTACATAGTGACCGCGCTTTCGATAATCGGCACGGTTGCAAACAGCCTGCAAAAGCGCTGGTGCTTTTGGATATGGATATTCGGTCACGACGTTTGCGCGGTACTCGCCAACCTTTCAAGGGGTAATATTACCTATAAGGTCCATTACAAGGGCGGTAAGTGGCTGCCAGAGGTAAAGAACCGCAACGACTACGCGGGGCTGTTTAACAGACCTATTGACGGGCTTATGATGAAGACCGACACAGGCGTCAAAATTTATTATCGCGTCCACCTTCGCCGCAAAAATAAGTGGCTGTCTTGGATTTCGGGATATTCTGAAAGAGACGCTAAAAACGGCTATGCAGGTATTCTCGGTCAGGAAATCGACGCAATTCAGATTAAATTTTAAAGGAAGATATTTTTATGAAAATTAAAACAGATACGGAATTTGTAGAGAAAGCTATTGCTTTAGTAGCAGATTATACGAATGAACATATTGATAAATCTGATGAAAAGCCAAACTTCGATGTGTTTATTGTGTGGCAATGCAAAGCACTACAAAATTTCAAAGCATTATTATCAACAACTCTTTTTGACGGTATGTATTATGAGGTTACATATAACGGAGATAAAGAGGAAATATATTTTGATGCTTATAAGAAATTTGAAAATCGTTGTATAAAGGTAGGTGAATAAAATGAAAGACAAATTCGAAAAATGGCTTAAGGCGGCGGGCACCCGCGCGGTTAAAACCGTAGCCCAAACCGCGGTCGCAACCATAGGCACCTCGGCGGTGCTGTCGGCGGTGGATTGGAAGGTGGTTGTCTCTGCCTCGCTCCTTGCAGGGCTTCTCTCACTGCTTACGAGCGTCGCGGACTGCCCGAGGTAAAAGAAGATAAGGAAGAATAAAAATCACTTCACACGAAATTTCACACAATTGCTTAACAACGGCTTAATAATCGTACTTTAAGCAATAATTTTGTCGGGTTCGACTCCCATTATCCGCTCCAGTCGAGTGCCTCGACACGCAGACGCGTAATTGAGGCACTTCTTTTTTTATAGTTCTTTCTCTCTCGTTCAAGCGGTGCTTTTGCCTTTAATGCTGAGAGCCTCGACACGCTGTTGCGCAGTCGAGGCTCTTTTTTCATCAATGGAGCTTTTTGATACAACACTGCTCCTTTGTTAAAACATTGAAATCTGGTTTGTATCGGGCAGGTCATTCATAGCACCCAGCTCCGCTAAATTCTGAATAATGGTTTTTGAAACCCCCGCCTCTATCTGGAAGTCCTCTCGGGATACAAAATTTCCTTTTTGCGCGGTCTCATAGATAGAGTACGCCGCCTTTTCGCCCACACCCGAAAGCGCGCCGAAGGGAAGGCGCATTTTGCCGTCCTCGGGAACGTATTTCATGGCATGGGATTTGCTTATATCTATAGGCAGAACCCCTATCCCGCGGGACATCATCTCGTTAAAGATAAGCATATTGTTATATACGTCAAGCTCCTTTTTGGTGGCCTCCTTGCCCTTTGCCTTTATGTTCTGGAGATAACGCCTTACCGCGTCCTTGCCCTGCATAACCGTAGGCACGTCAACGTCCTCGGGGCGGGCGGTGAAGTAGGCGCAGTAGAACTCAAGCGGGCGGTGTACCTTGTACCACGCAAGGCGCAGAGCCGAAATAACATACGCCGCGGCGTGAGCCTTTGGGAACATATACTTAATCTTGTGACAGCTGTCGATATACCATTCGGGAACCCCGTGGGAGCGCATTTCCTCCTCCATAGCGCCCCATTCCTCGGCGGAAACCTTGCCCTTGGCGACCAGTCCCTTACGTACGGTCTCGGTAATCTTAAACGCCTTGCCCTCCTCGAGACCCTGATGAATAAGGTAAACCATTATGTTGTCACGGGTTCCTATAACCTCGGAAATCGTGCAGGTGCCGTTGTCGATAAGGTCCTTAGCGTTGCCGAGCCACACGTCGGTACCGTGGGAAAGTCCCGAAATCTGCAACAGGTCGGAGAAGTTTTTAGGCTGGCAGTCCATAAGCATCTCCCGCACAAAGGGGGTGCCGAACTCGGGCAGGCAGTAGGTTCCCGTCCGCGAATCAATTTCCTCGGGGGTAACTCCCAGCGCCTCGGTCGAAACAAACAGGCTGTAAACCGCGGGGTCGCTCATTGAAACGTCGTTTACAGGTATGCCCGAATACTCCTCGAGATATTTATATGTAGTAGGTACAACGTGACCCAATTCGTCAAGCTTTAAAATAGTATCGTGGATAGAGTGGAAGTCGAAATGGGTGGTTATAATATCGGAATTAACGTCGTCCGCAGGGTGCTGAACTGGGCAGAAGTCGTAAATGGTCTTGTCCCTCGGCACAATTATCATGCCCGCAGGGTGCTGACCCGTGGTTTGCTTGATCTGCGCCTTTTCAACGAGGGAAGCCAGACGGTTTAATTCCGCGTTGCTTAAGGTTATGCCCTTTTTCTCGGCATATGCCTTTGCAAAGCCGAAGGCGGTCTTTTCCGCAACCGTTGAGATAGTACCCGCCTTGAAGACGTTTTCCCTGCCGAAAAGGGTCTCGGTGTACTTCTGCACCGAGTTCTGGAATTCGTCCGAGAAGTTAAGGTCTATATCAGGAACCTTATCTCCCTTAAAGCCTAAAAAGGTTTCAAACGGAATATCGTGACCGTTGCGGTTAAGGGGCGCGCCGCATTTTGGGCAGTTCTTTTCGGGCAAATCGAAGCCCGAGCCTACCTCGCCCTTTAGGAAAAATTCGCTGTGCCGGCACTTAGGGCAGACATAGTGGGGCGGCAGAGGGTTAACCTCGGAAATACCCGCCATTGTCGCGACAAAGGAGGAGCCGACCGAACCACGGGAGCCGACTAAATAGCCGTTTTCCTCGCTGTAGGCAACCAGCTTCTGCGCCGAAATATACATTATCGAAAAGCCGTTATTGATAATCGAGTTAAGCTCCTTATCAAGCCTTTTTTCCACCACCTCGGGCAGGGGGTCGCCGTAAAGCTTGTGGGCGTTGTCCCAGCAGAGATTTCGGAGTAGATCGTCCGAGCCCTCGATAACGGGCGGGTAGTTGCCGTCGGGCACGGGGATTACGCTGTCGTCAATCATATCGGCGATTTTATTCGGATTGTCGATAACAAATTCCTTTGCCCGCTCCCCGAAATAGCTGAAATCGTCTAACATTTCGTCGGTGGTTTTAAGGTAGAGGGGGGCTTGATTGTCAAAATCGTCAAAGCCCTGACCCGCCATAAGAATTTTGCGGATAATATCGTCGCTCTTTTTAAGAAAATGCACGTCCCCCGTGGCGACAACGGGCTTGCCTAACCTGTCCGCAAGCTCTACCACCTTGCGGTTAAAGTCCTTTAAAACCTCGTCGCTTGTGACCTTGCGGAATCGGTTGGGTATAACCGCGCCCGTCTTCTTGTCCTTTTTGTCGGGGTATGAGGACTCCCGCACCATAAAGGCGTTGTTGCCGAGGGGCTGAATTTCAAGATAATCGTAATAGTCGGCAATCCTTAAAAGCTCCTCCTCGGGTTTTTCGTCCACAATCGCCTTGTAAAGCTCGCCCTGCTCGCAGGCGCTGCCGACAATAAGCCCCTCGCGAAGAGTATCAAGCTTACTGCGCAGGGTAATCGGCTTGCCCTTGAAGTTATTGAGGTGCGCGTCCGATACTAATTTATAAAGGTTTTTAAGCCCCGTAAGATTTTTTACAAGTATTATCTGGTGACAGCGGTATTTTGCTATCTGCTTTGCGTTAAGTCCCGTAATATCGTTGTTTATATCATCGACAAAGTACGCTTCCACGCCGTAGATAACCTTAAACTGTCCGCCGCCCTTTCTAATCGACTTGACCGCTCCTGCGGCGGCAGGATACGCCTGCACCACCCCGTGGTCGGTTATCGCAACCGCCTTATGCCCCCACTTATACGCCTGATTTACAATATCGGCGGCGGAGGAAACCGCGTCCTTTGCGGACATATTGGTGTGGCAGTGAAGCTCAACCCGCTTTTCGCCCTCATGCGAGTCGGTCTCGGTATATTTTTGAAGCAGAGCCATAGACCTCGGCTTTACCCTGAACTCATTTTTATAATTATCAAATTCATATGTGCCGTTTACAAGCACAAAAGCGCCGTCCTTAACGGGGGCTACCTCACCCATTCGCTTGGGGTCGATAAACATAGTGGCTGTAAGCGAGTTTGTGTAATCGCTGAAGGAAAAGGTTAGAATGTTAGATTCACCGCGCTTGGTGTTTATAGTGCGCACCTCTGTGCCGAAAACCTCGCCCCAACAGCAGATTTCGGTATCTTCGGAGGTTACCTCAATCATCTTCTTGGTATGATTGTCAATGCTCCTGCCGTAAAAAATCTGCGGATTGTCAAGGTAGACAATGCCGTTTTCGGGCTTTTCCTCCCGCTTTTCAAACTTAATTTCTTTTTTAGGGGCGGCTGGCTTTTGCGAAGACCTGTCCGCTGCGGGAGCCTGACGGCGTTCGTTATGGGCGGGGGCGGTTATTTTAGGCATTTCCATCTCCACCGCGTCAAGCTGACCGTCAAAGGAAACCGTAACCTCTTTATTAAACCGCTCTCTTATAACCGCGCGGAAGGCGTTTTCAAAACCGCTCTCTATAATTTTCTCATAGCCGCCGTATTTTAAGGTTATGCCGACGTTGCCGTCCGACAGCTTAAATTCCGCGCCGTTGAAATAGCCGTTTAAAGCCGCGTTTTTCACCTTGATTTCGGCAACAATATCGGCGCAGGCGGCGCTGTCCAGCGCGTTTTCGCCGTAGATAAAGGATATAGAGCAGGAATTCAGCTTTAGCGCCGATAAAAGCGCGTTGGTAAGGGTGTTCCGCTCATTCATTGTTATGTAATTTTCGGATTTTAGGGTTATATCAAGGGTTCTTTCCTCTATATCAAGCCCGCAATGCTCGACAGTAGAAGTCTGCACGGCATCCGAGGAGGAAACGTTTGCACCGAATATATCCGAAAATAAAGCCTTAGCCACTTTTTACACTCCGTTTTTTACATTTTTTCAATTTCGCTTAAAAGCTCGTCTAAGAGGCGCTCCTCGGGGATTTTGCGGATAATTTCCCCGTGTTTAAAAAGCAGACCGCAACCGTCGCCGCCCGCTATGCCTATATCCGCCTCTCTCGCCTCGCCCGGACCGTTTACCGCACAGCCCATAACCGCCACGGTTATGTCCTTATTGACCCCTGAAAGCCGCTTTTCAACCTCGTTTGCAATCCCTATTAGGTCGATTTTCGTCCTGCCGCAGGTCGGGCAGGAGACAAATTTTATCCCGCCGCCCCGAAGTCCCAAGGCGTGCAAAAGCTTAACCCCCGACTCGACCTCCTTTACGGGGTCGTCGGTAAGTGAAATCCTGATTGTAGAGCCTATGCCGCGAAGTAAAAGACCGCCTATTCCCGCGGCGGATTTAATTGTGCCCATTTGAGCCGTGCCCGCCTCGGTCACACCTAAATGTAAAGGATAGCGGCACTTTTCGGCGGCAAGCTCATACGCCTTATACATTTTTTGCACATCAGAGCTTTTTAGCGACAGCACAATATCGTCAAAATCAAATTTTTCGAGCAAGGAAATATGGTAAAGCCCGCTTTCCACCATTGCCTCGGGGGTGGGTGAGCCGTATTTTTCGAGTATGCTCTTTTCAAGTGAGCCTGAATTTACGCCGATTCTTATCGGTACTCCCGCCGCTTTGCAGGCGGCGGCGACCGCCTTAACCCTATCGTCCGAGCCGATATTGCCCGGGTTAATGCGAATCTTATCAACACCCGCGGCAACGCTTTCAAGGGCTAATTTATAATCAAAATGAATGTCGGCGACAACGGGAATTGAAACGCTTTCCTTTACGGCGGCGAGGGTTTTAACCGCCTTACTATCGGGTACGGAAAGCCTTACAATATCGCATCCCGCTTTTTCGAGCGCCCTTGCCTGATTAACATTCCCCTCGATATTATGGGCGGGAACGCAGAGCATCGATTGCACCGTTATGGGAGCACCGCCGCCTATTGCGACACCGCCTGCAAAAACTTTTTTTGTTTTATCGTTAGTATACAAAGTAAATCACCCCGTAATAAGCGACCAGATATCCTTAGCGGTAATAAGCAGCATAAAGCCGAACAAAATAGCGAAGCCCGCCGCGTGAACCGCCGCCTCGTACTTTTGCGGTACTGGCTTTCTGAAAATCATTTCTATAAGAATAAACAAGAGTCTGCCGCCGTCAAGTGCCGGAACGGGCAAGAGATTAAAAATACCTAAGTTAATGGTGATAAGCGCCATAATAGGCAGTATATTTTTAAGGCTTTGCTTTGCCGCAGAACCGATTACCGCCGTAACGCCCACAGGTCCCGACATTGCGCTTATTCCGTATTTACCCGTAATAAGGTCGATAAGGGAGCGCCAGACTACCGCGCAGTAGGAGGCGGCGGTCGCAAAGGTCTGCTTAATAAAGGAGCCGACCGTCTTTTTTATGCCGTAGACCTTAAAATCCACGTTTAAATAGCTGATTCCGTCCTCCTCTGAGGTCTCGAAGGCGACGTCGTGAAGCTCGACCCTTTCACCGTCACGCTTGACGGTCATATCGATTTTCCCGTCATCGACATTGGTAAAGGCATAGCTTAAATCGTAGGTGGAGAAAATTTTTCTGCCGTCAACCTCGATAATTTTATCGTTAATTTGAAGCCCGCTCTGCTCGCTTACCGCGTTTTCGCTAAACTCTGCAACCACCGTTGAGGTAAAGCTTTTTTGGGGCGCAAGAGTTGCGCCTACTATTATCAGTCCCAAGAGCAGATTGAAAATCGCGCCCATTGCGACTATAATAAACCGCCGCCACGGCTTTTTATTGCAGAAGGCTCGGCTGTCGCCGCTTGCCTCGTCCTCGCCCTCCATAGCGCAGTAGCCGCCCAAGGGTATAAGATTAACCGAGTATTTGGTTTCCCTGCCCT